>JAIRZF010000201.1 GCA_031267385.1 Dysgonamonadaceae bacterium
AGATACGATTCTCGTGCAAAAAATCATCAAGATCCGTGTGATACGGCTTTATACTTTCCCCGTTGTACAAAAACATGCCGTGAAGGACGGTAACAAAAAGGATATCCCGTTCATTAACCGGCAAAATAGAACAAACTTTCTTCTCTTTCAGCAACTCCCCGCCCGGCAAAGGAATAAACAAATCGCCGTTCAACGCCAAAATGCCGTCTTCAATCGTCGATATAACCAAAATATCGTAAACAACTCCGGAAGATTCAATTTTATGCGGAAAATTCAATTTCCTGATACGGCCGTCCTTCATCCGGAACACTTCACGTTCGCCCTGAAAAAAAAGCGATTCGCTGTTGCGGTGGATATGCCATATTTCATTGAAATTCAGATCCGGTGGCGACAATCCATCCATCAAAGAATTGTATTTCAACAACCCCTGCTTGTCGCGGTGGTAATAGCCGAACTCATTGAATGCGCCGGCATAAATCCGGTCTTCCTCCTCATCGTAATACAACGACCGGATATTCGTTTGATTCCCGATCGGATACGTAGTCCAATGATACCCATCGTATTCAAGCAAGCCGTGATTATTGGCAAAATACATCCAATTGTTCCGGCGCTGGATAACATCCCAGTTTTGTGTTCCCGCATTGGACTCTTTTCTTGAAAAATTATGCACCACCGGATAAATTGCCCAAAGCAATTCCGGAATTAAAAAAAACACACAGTAAATAATAATCTTTTTCATTGCTTTATCCTTTATTTTTCACCCTTCAATCCCTACAAATGACAACTAAAATCCAATGTTAATCGTTTTTTGTTTGTTTACTTCGTTTGTGAAATATGTTATAAAGCATATAATTCTACAATCTATTATTATACAGTCATTTAAAAAATAAATTGTAGTATAAATGTTGAGTTTTTCACAGGGGTTTTATGAATTATTGTGTAGGTTTTTCATGCGATCAAATGAAATATAAACTATACCTTTGTACACTCCATGAAAATAATTAAATCTTGTTGTATTATGAAAAAGATGAATATCCTTTCCATCCTGTTTCTATCATTCGTTTTTTCGTCCCTTGCAGGAGAAAATATAACGATAGATGATTTCGAAACGAACGGCAACACTTGGGAACCCGTAGATCAGATTAGTTATGGAATAGTCGCAAATCCTCATCCCGACAACGTCAATTCCAGCGCCAACGTGATGCGAATTGTGCGGACAGCCAATGCGGCAACGTGGGCGGGTATTATTCTCCGCAACAAAGCAGCGTTAACTTTCGGCGCCCTTTCCGGACAATACCGCTACATTCACATGAAAGTGTTGAAAACAACAAACGGAGAAGTATCCTTCAAGTTGGAAAAAAATGGAGATGCAGGTTCCTTTACAGCTTCCCAAAACTATTCTCCCAACGGCGGTTGGCAGGAAATAGTGTTCGATATGGCGGCAGCCGGAGGAGTCGAATACGACGATTATTTCATCATGCCCGACAGAAGTGCAAATTCACAGAACATGACCGTCTATGTAGACGACATTGTAGTCAAACCGGACCCGGAAGCGGTAAATCCGGGCGATACGGAGCTTCCGGGGACTTTTCAATTGGTTTGGGCCGATGAATTCGACGCGCCGGACGGTTCGGGTTTAAATCCTGAAAAATGGACATACGAAACCGGAAACGGCAGCAACGGCTGGGGAAATCAAGAATTGGAATATTACACCAACCGTACAAATAATGTATTTATGAGAGACGGCCTTTTGGTTATCAAAGCAATCAAGGAACAGTACCAGGGATTTAACTATACCTCCGGACGTTTCATCAGCCGAAATAAAGGCGACTGGAAATACGGACGGATAGAAGCCCGCTTCAAATTGCCGGAAGGACGCGGCGTCTGGCCGGCTATCTGGATGATGCCGACCGACAGCAGATACGGAGGCTGGCCTAACAGCGGAGAAATAGACATCATGGAATTTGTAGGTCACGACGCAGGAAAAATATACGGTACCATACACCGCAACGCCGGTTCCGGAGGTAACGGAGCCGGAAGTAATACCGACATTACCGGGAAAACCGGCGACTTCCACGTGATTCGTATCGACTGGGAGCCGGGATCTATCAAATGGTATCTGAACGACCGGCTTTTCCATACCTACAATAACGCCTATACCGGAAGCGCCCAATGGCCTTTTGACCAAAAATTTTATTGCATCCTTAATTTTGCGGTCGGCGGACAATGGGGCGGCGCCCAGGGAATAGACGAAACAATATGGCCACAGGAATTTTTGGTCGACTACGTCCGCGTTTATCAAAAAAAAGAACCGGCAGCCCTCCAGCAAATTAAACCGGAAAAATTTTCCGTCTCGTCTCTTTCAAAAAATGAACTGAAAATTACAGCCCTTTCCCACCGACCGGTATATGTAACGCTTTATTCTTCTACCGGACAAAAACAATTGCAGAAAAAAATACTTTCGGAAAATTCATCATTGAACATATCCGGCCTGCCGAAAGGAATTTATATCATTTCCATTACAGACGGAATCAATACGCATAAACAAAAAATTCAATTATGAGACATGCACAAACAATTCAAAATACCCATTTTAAAAAATAAACGACAAAAACAAATAAAAATGATGGTGAAAACGTTTAACTCAGCAAAATTCGGAAAACAATGCGCGGGGGTTTTATTACTCCTCCTGCTGGTCGCTTGTGGAAACAAAACAGGCAACGACCCCATAGAAAAGAAAGTAACCGGCCTCCTGTCGCAAATGACGCCGGAAGAAAAAATCGGACAACTGATGCAGGAAACTACCACCGGTTATTCCGAAAACAGGATCGAACAAATCAAAAACGGAGGCATCGGATCTATCCTGAATGAAATAAATCCCGAAACGATCAACGCGCTGCAAAAAATCGCCGTAGAAGAAAGCCGTTTGGGCATTCCCATTATCTTTGCGCGCGACGTCATCCACGGATTTAAAACCATTTTCCCGGTTCCCCTGGGACAGGCCGCATCCTGGAATCCGCAAATAATAGAAGACGGCGCCCGGGTCGCCGCTATCGAAGCCACATCGGTGGGCATCCGCTGGACATTCGCCCCGATGCTGGATATTGGCCGCGATCAACGCTGGGGACGCATCGTGGAAGGCTTGGGAGAAGACCCGTACCTGGCTTCCGCCCTGGGAGCCGCGATGATTAGGGGATTTCAAAGCCCCAATTTAGACGACCCGGCTTCGATGATTGCCTGCGCCAAACACTTCGCCGGCTATGGCGCGGCGGAAGGCGGACGAGACTACAACACTTCCATCATTTCCAATGAACAATTGCGGAATACCTATCTACCTCCCTTCCAGGCAGCTGCCGACGCCGGAGCGGGAACGTTCATGGTGTCGTTCAACGAAATCAACGGCGTGCCTAATTCGGGAAATCCCTACCTGACGCAGCAAATCCTCCGCAAAGAATGGGGATACGGGGGCGTAATCGTGAGCGACTGGAACTCCATCGGCGAAATGCTCAATCACGGTTATGTGAAAAACCCGGAAGAAGCGGCAACCGTAGCGCTAAACGCCGGAGTAGACATGGATATGGAAAATCACGTCTTCCCGCATTTGATCGATTTAGTGAAAAACGGTACGGTAAAAGAAAAAACAATCGACGAAGCCGTCCGGAGAATACTGCGACTGAAATTCAAGATGGGACTTTTCGACAATCCATACGTCGCCCTTGCAGAACCGGCTTTTTACACGGAAGAACACCTGGAGAAAGCGAAAGAAGCCGCCACGGAAAGCGCCATCCTCCTGAAAAACGAACACAACCTGCTGCCCTTGAGTCCCGCCGTAAAGTCGATAGCCGTCATTGGCCCGCTGGCAAACGCTCCGCACGACCAGTTGGGAACGTGGTCGTTCGACGGGGACAAGTCTCATACCATCACCCCATTGGCAACACTTCGCGAAGAATACGGCGCAACAGTGAAAATCAACTACGCGCCGGGACTGAACTTCAGCCGCGACAAGGATAAAAAACAATTTACCCAAGCCGTAGCCGCTGCAAAAGCCAGCGACGTCGTCCTGTTCTTCGCCGGCGAAGAAGCAATCCTTTCGGGAGAAGCTCACAGCCGCGCCGACATCTCCCTGCCGGGAGCGCAAAAAGAACTCCTGGCCGAAATCGCCCGAACCGGCAAACCGATCGTACTGATTGTAATGGCCGGCAGAACCACCGAAATTTATAAAGAGCTGCCGCTCGTAAACGCTTACCTGTTCTCTTTCCACCCCGGAACGATGGGCGGGCCGGCTTTAGTCGATTTGATTTTCGGAAAAGCCGTCCCTTCGGGCAAACTGCCGGTGACTTATCCCAAAATGGTTGGTCAAACGCCTATCTATTATAACCATAAAAACACAGGACGCCCGCCGGTCGGCACATTGGAATCCATCGACGACATCCCACTGGAAGCCGGACAGGTATCCCTTGGAAATACCAGTCACTACCTCGATGCAGGGAAAGACCCGCTTTTCCCGTTTGGCTACGGACTGTCTTACACAACCTTCCAATACAGCGATTTGAGCCTCTCTTCCAATGAAATAGGAAAAGACGATTCCCTGGTTGCTTCCTGCGTGATCACCAACACCGGAACCGTCGAAGGATCCGAAATCGCTCAACTCTATATCCGCGATTGGGTCGGATCCGTTACCCGTCCGGTGAAAGAATTGAAAGCGTTCGACAAGATCAGCCTGAAGCCGGGAGAATCCCGTACCGTGTCGTTCAAACTGACCGCCGGTGATTTGAAATTCTGGAACAACAACGACCAACAGTTGTTGGAACCCGGAGACTTCACGCTTTGGATCGGAACGAATAGCGCCGAAGGATTGGAAACCAATTTCAGACTCAAATAGTTTGTTATTATACCGGATAATCTTATTGCAAAAGCCTATCCGCAACATTTATCATGATTTATATTTCAGGACTTTTAATTTAATTTATTTATGAAAAAAATTCTTTCAAGCTTCATGCTGCTTTTATTCCTAACAGGGAATATCGCAGCGCAGAACATACCCGTAAAAGGGGTCGTTCGATCGGCTACCGATTCAGAGCCGCTAATCGGCGTGAGTGTATTTGTGAAAGGGACGTCCAAGGGCGCGGCAACGGACATAGACGGCGCCTTTTCGCTCTCAATTCAGCCGGAAGATGTACTGACGTTTAGTTATTTAGGCTATAAAACGCAGGAAATCCCGGTAGGAAATCAAACCACTATCGACGTAGTGATGCAGGAAGACAATCAACTGTTGAACGAAGTCGTCGTCATCGGATACGGGGTACAGAAAAAAAGCGTGGTGACAGCCGCAATCAGCAAAGTAACCTCCGACGATCTGGAAACGGCAACTCCCTCCCGCATTGAAGATGTGTTGAAAGGAAAAGTATCCGGCGTACAGATTACCCAGAGTTCCGGTCAACCCGGAGCCGACTCGAAGGTGCGTATCCGCGGTATCGGAACCATCAACAACAGCAACCCGCTTTATATCGTGGACGGCATGGCGGTAGACGGAGGCATCAATTACCTCAATCCGGTGGACATCGAATCGGTGGAAGTGCTGAAAGACGCCGCTTCCGCAGCCATCTACGGTACGAGAGGCGCCAACGGTGTCATCCTGATCACCACAAAACAGGGCGCAAAAGGGAAAGCAACGGTCAATTACGACTTCAGCTACGGATGGCAAAATCCCTGGAAGAAAAAAGCGGTGCTGAATGCGACGGAATACATGACGTTGATGAATGAAAGAAACATCAATCATAATGGCGATCCCATCTATTCGCCGAGTGATATCGCTAACGCAAAAACGACCGACTGGCAGGATGAAATCTTCAATTACGACGCGCCGATTGTCAGCCATCAGGTAAACATCAATGGAGGCAGCGAAAAAATACAATACTTCCTCTCATTCGGTTATTTCAATCAGGAAGGAATCATCGGCGGTAACTACGACAAATCCAATTATGAACGTTACAGCGTGCGGTCGAACAATACATATACCGCCTTTGAAGACAAGACTCGCAACTTTTTGAGTAAATTGACTGTCGGTACAAACATCGGTTATTCGCGCGCACTCTCGTCCAGTATCGATCCCAACTCCGAATATGGCTCGCTTCTGGGTAGCGCATTGGGATTCAATCCCGCCATTCCGGTTTACGCGACCGATCCCGATGCGGTTTTGGCAGAGCATCCGTATGCCGTCAAAGACAAAAACGGACGGGTGTTTTCCTTACCTCCCGCAGGATTTCAGGAAATAGCCAACCCGGTCGGCATGTTGAACCAACCCAATTCTTCGATCCTCAACGAAGATAAATTCGTTGCATCGGCCTGGGCGGAAATCAACCTCTACGAAGGCTTGAAATTCAGAAGCAGCTTCGGTATGGATCTCGCTTTCTGGGGAAACAACGGATATACGCTTCCTTATTATCTGGCTTCGCAGGGGAAAAACGTAGATAAAGAAAACAGTTCGGTAACGTCGGATATGCACCGGGGATATACTTGGCAAGTTGAAAATCTGTTGAGTTATGATAAAACATTCGGCGACCACACCATTGCGCTGATTGCCGGACAATCGGCCATGAAATATACGCTCAGGGAACAATACGGTACGACGTTTTACCTCCTGAGTTCCGACCCGACGAAAGCGCAATTAAGCAACTCCATCGGAGAAGTAACCACTCAAAGAGC
>JAIRZF010000262.1 GCA_031267385.1 Dysgonamonadaceae bacterium
TTGCAAACACGAAACAAATAAAAAAAGTGCAAGTAATGCTATCAAAATTTTCGTGTTCATATTTTCTCTATTTTGTGTCTTGTTAGACGGTTAATTCTCTGTTGCCGTTTTGTGGTGTCTCTGTCCGCTGCCGGTTGCGCATAACGTGCCGGCGGCTTTGCGGCGGGCGGGGGAACACGAAGGTTCGCGCGGGAGCGAACGCTTGAAAGTCCGACAGGACTTTCTGCGGGCGCACACCCCGCCTTGCGCCAAACCGCTTGTCAGGTGCTGGTGTTTTTGTTATTTTTTCCTCAACAGCCAATCGACAATATTTATGTGCTCAATTCCTTCAATTTCAGCTGTTATTATATCAGTTGAGATAATGTATTTGGGATAATTATCATTAATGGCCTTCAACGGACGAATTTCCCGCTCTGCTGTTTTCGGGTCGGACATCGACCAAGTTACTTGATAATATTCAAACTTATTCAATGCATTTTTTACAATAAAATCGACCTCGCACTCATCAATTTTTCCAATCCAAATTTGATAACCTCGCCGGTTTAATTCCAAGTACACAATATTTTCCAAAATATGTCCTACATCTTGATATTGGAATTTTCCAAGTTTTAGATTCCGAAAACCAATATCTACCAAATAATATTTTTCCTGTGTTGCAAGTTGCTGTTTTCCCTTTATATCAAATCGATTCACTTGATAAAAAACATAAGAATTTACTAAATATTCGATGTATTTTTCTACGGTATTATGGTGAATATCTTGGCGGTCTTGTTTCATTGCTTTTGAAATATTGTTCGGCGATACAACGCTTCCAACAGCACCCATTAGAAATTTTGAAAGATTATCAAAACTTCTCATATTCTGAATATTATACCTTTGTCTAATATCTTTCTCTACAATAGTATTATAGACATCTTGAATATACATATTTTGAATGTCAGCACCTTGATTTCGCAATAAAACTCCTTGTGGCAATGAGGTTTCATAAAGATAATTATTAAATAATTCGTATTTGTTTAGGGTTGTATTTTCTTGACTTTCAATGTATTCTTCAAATGAAAATGGCAAAATACGAATCGTTATGTAGCGACCTGAAAGCAAGGTTGCAAGGTCGCCCGACAAAAAATAGGCATTTGAACCTGTTACATACAAATCAATAGTTTCTTCAACATAAAGAGCGTCGATAAGTCGTTCAAATTCAGAAATTTGTTGTGGCTCGTCGAGGAAAATATAATTCTTGTTTTTTTTGTCTGTTTTGGCTAAAATATCTTTATAAATGTCAAGCCAAGAATATTCTTCCGGAAAAATTGGTTTCTCAAAGTTATACTGTTGAACTCTGTCTGCGGATACTCCTGAATCCATAATTTGTTGAGCAAAAATTTCCAACAATGTGGATTTTCCTGAACGCCTCAATCCCGTGACAACTTTGATAATATGTTCATCTTTCAACTTTTCTAACTGTTGAATGTAATTTTTCCGATTTATTAAACCACTCATATTTTCTTAATATTTAGCTATTTGCATTTTGCTTTGTCAAAACTTCTAAAAATACAAAGTTTTGACAAAGATACTGCTTTTTTGCAAGGAACAAACTGTTCTAATAAAAATTGAGAATGTCTTACTGTCCCGTCTTCATCCGGTTGTGTCGCCCACCACTTGCACCTAACTATTTAAATACAATGTCGATGATTACTTCTTTCCCTGCTTCCTCATTGAGTTGTGAAATCAATTTTTCCCTACACATCATCAATTCATTTTTCAGTGCGGCGGAAGACAGGCCGACATAAAGGATTTTTTTGTGGATATATATATTGGTTGTGTATCGTTCCGCTAATATTCCCAGGATTTTTCCCCAGGAATTGATTAATCTGAGTTCCGCCAGTTTATCCGTCAAAGTGAGATTTTCTTCAAGGAACAGGTCTATCGCTTCTTTTATCGTTTGTGTGTTTGTCCGTCTCATGTGATGTTCATTTCTTTGAATTCACCATTTTCCACATGAAAAAGTTTATAATCATGATCCATTTTTTGCAGGATTTTATCAAGGTATTTCCGGTTGGTATCAGTAATGAATATTTGACCGAATTGAGGTTGTGCTACCAGTTTGACAATCTGCTCCACCCGTTTTTCATCCAATTTATCAAATACGTCATCCAATAATAAAATAGGAGTGGAGACTCCGGCTTTAACCAGAAAATTGAACTGAGCAAGTTTGAGAGCGATCAGATAGGTCTTATTTTGTCCTTGTGAACCTGTTTTCCGCATCAGATACCCACCTATGGTAAAATTGAAATCATCTTTGTGGATTCCGGCAGTTGTAAACCCTATCAGGCGGTCGCGTTCCCTTTTTTGTTGCAGCAAGTCTTTCAGTTTAGCGCCATTTAGTTGCGATTCATATTCCAGATCCACTGTTTCGCTTTCCTGACAGATGTTTTGATGAAATTCGCGGAAAATAGGCCGGAAATCCTGAACAAATTTTCCTCTTTTCCTAAAGATTTGTTCGCCGAAAAAATCCAGCTGTTCCTCCCATATATCGAACAGAGAGGGATCAACGGGATTATCGTACTCTTTCAGCAGAGAATTCCTTTGTTGCAATACCTTATTATATTGTATTAATGCATGGAGGTATTCCTTATCATACTGGGAGATAACGATATCCGTGAATTTTCTTCGTTCATCGCTTCCTCCCCGGATTAAATCCGAATCGGCGGGACAGATCATGACTAACGGAAGCAGTCCGATATGTTCAGACAAGCGTTCATATTCTTTTTTGTTCCGTTTAAAAGTTTTGCGCTGTTTCCGTTTGATGCCGCAATATATATCTTCTGACTTATCCTCGAATAAGTAACCGGCTTGCAACACGGCAAAATCCTGATCATGCTTAATCAGTTGCGAATCAGGAAGATTCGTGTAATTTTTACAGAAAGATAAATAATACAATGCATCCAGCAGATTGGTTTTCCCCATTCCGTTATTACCGAACAGGCAATTCATTTTTGGAGAAAATTCCAGATCAGCCTGTTCTATATTCTTGAAATTCAATATTGATATCCGTTCTATGATCACTTTGTCGAAATAAACCTTTATTTTTGTTGTATGAGTACAAAAGTACAAGAATTTATTAAAAAAGATACATTAAAATTTTATTTATTAGATGAAATAGATTACTTTTGCACTCCACAATTTAGTTTAATTTAATATAACAATTGATAAATAAAAATGGCAACAAAAGTTCCAAACTCTTCAACAGAGCAGAATGTAGGTGAAATTTTTTCGAGATCGGAACAATTTATTGAAAAATATCAAAAGCATATCATCATAGGAGTTGGTGCTATCATATTATTGGTAGTCGCAATTTTAGGTGTTCGTCATGCGTATCTGATCCCGAAAGAACGGGAGGCCGAAAATGCTATGTTCAGAGCCGAAGATTTATTTGCTCAAAATCAATATAAATTAGCATTGGGAGGTGACAGTATAAGCTATATCGGATTTGAGGCTATTGTTGATCAATATGGCTTTACAAAATCGGCCGGTCTGGCAAAAGCATATGCCGGAATTTGTTACTACAAGTTAGGCGATTTTGAAAGTGCGCTGAAATATCTGAAAGATTTTGATGCGGACGACAATATGATTTCTCCTGCCGTTATAGGATTGATTGGAGATTGTTATGTTGATTTGGCTTATGCCGATCAAAGTAACGTCGATCAGGGGAAAGTGGAGCAGGGTATTGATTATTTTAATAAAGCTGCATCAAGGGCAGACAATGATTTGTTGTCTCCGATTTTCCTTAAAAAAGCCGCTTTGGCTTACGAATCTCTGGGAAATTATAAAAAAGCGGTTGAGACATATAGTCTGATAAAAGAGAAGTATTCAAATTCTTTGGAAGGTTCAAATGTTGAAAAATACATTGACAGAGCTCAATCTCAAGTGAAATAAATATTGTAAAATGGCAATAACAAAGAGGAGGCTGTTCATTTGAATATCCTCCTTTTTAATTCAATAACAGTATGGCCACAGCTTATAAAAATCTTTCGGATTATGACCCGGATCAAGTTCCCGATGCTTCCGGGATGCGTTTTGGAATTGTAGTTTCGGAATGGAATAGCGAAATTACTTCAAAACTCAAGGATGGAGCGTACGATACTTTGATTCGGCACGGGGCTAAGCCGGAAAACATTGTTGTTTGCTATGTGCCGGGAAGTTTTGAATTGATCTATGGCGCAAAATTGCTGGCGGATACCATTAATCCGGATGCTGTAATCGGACTCGGATGTGTAATCAGAGGAGAAACTCCGCATTTTGACTACGTTTGTTCCGGGGTGACGCAAGGGTTTGCAACATTGAATGTTAAAGGAACGATCCCCTTTATATTCGGTTTGTTAACGAATGACACGATGCAACAATCGATCGATAGAGCGGGGGGAATTCATGGTAATAAGGGCGATGAAGCTGCAATTACTGCTATAAAAATGATCCGGCTTTCTTGCAATTTTAAATAATATTCACTACCTTTGCATCGCTTTTGAAGAAAAGCTTTTGGGCAGTTACCAGAGTGGCCAAATGGGGCTGACTGTAACTCAGCTGGCTTACGCCTTCGGTGGTTCGAATCCATCACTGCCCACAAACGTAAAACGTATAACGTAACTCGCGGAAGTAGCTCAGTCGATAGAGCATTAGCCTTCCAAGCTGAGGGTCGCGGGTTTGAGTCCCGTCTTCCGCTCTGAAAAGAGGATTATTCCGATGGATGATCCTCTTTTGTGTTTCTACGGATTGCCCCAGGATAGGCTGTAAAGAATTTTCGCATAAAACAAAACCCCTTGCAAATACATTGATTTACAAGGGATTATCAAATTCAATTGTACTCGGAGCGGGACTTGAACCCGCACAACCGTAATGGTCACAAGATTTTAAGTCTTGCGTGTCTACCATTCCACCATCCGAGCGGCCATAGACCATAATCAAAAAAAAGAAGAGCGAAAGACGGGACTCGAACCCGCGACCCTAACCTTGGCAAGGTTATGCTCTACCAACTGAGCTACTTTCGCAAATTGCGACTGCAAAGGTAGAAATTATTTTTGTTTTTGCAATAGTTTTCGTCGTTTTTTGTTGCCTCAGAAAGACTGCATGTCGTACAGTCTTTTATAATATCCGTCCGATGCGATCAACTCGTCGTGTTTACCTCTTTCAACAATTTCACCTTCGTGCATGACGCAGATTAAATCGGCATTGCGGATAGTTGAGAGGCGGTGGGCGATTACAATGGTCGTCCTGTTTTTCATCAGGTTTTCCAACGCATCCTGAACCAGGCGTTCCGATTCGGTATCAAGAGCGGACGTCGCCTCATCCAGGATCAGGATGGGCGGATTTTTCAGTACTGCGCGGGCAATACTAATACGCTGGCGTTGTCCTCCCGATAATTTCCCGCCACGGTCGCCGATAGTTGTTTCATAACCGTTTTCAGCGCTGATAATGAACTCATGGGCATTGGCAATTTTCGCGGCTTCGACGACTTGTTCCGGGGTAGCATTTTCCACGCCAAAGGCAATATTATTGAAGAATGTATCATTGAAAAGGATTGCTTCCTGATTTACAATCCCCATCAACTGTCGCAAGTCCGAAATTTTAACATCTTTTATATTAACTCCATCAATGGAAATTTGTCCTTCCTGAACATCATAGAAGCGGGGTAAGAGGTCTGCCATAGTTGATTTCCCGGATCCCGATTGACCTACCAGGGCTATACTTTGTCCTTTTTCCACACTCAGATTCACACCTTTAATGACCCAATTGTCTTTGTATTTGAACCGGACGCCTTTGTATTCTATTTTGTTATTCAGACTCACCGGCAGTGGATTTGCCGGATCCAGGATATTCGATTCTGCTTTCAGGATCTTATCTACCCGATCCATTGAAGCCAAGCCTTTTTGGATGGAATAAACCGATTTGGATAAATCTTTAGCCGGATTGATCAGCATATAAAAAATAGTCAGATAATACATGAATGCGGCAGCATCGATTATACTGTTTTCCGAGAGGATCAATGAACCTCCATACCAGATGACGACAGCAATAGTGATGGTTCCCAGAAGTTCGCTCATCGGATGCGCCAGTTGTTGTCGACTGAATATCCGGTTGGTCGTTTTACGGAAAGCATCATTGTTTTTGTGAAATCGGTCGGATATTTTTTTCTCGGCATTGAACGCTTTAACAATGCGTAAACCTCCGAGTGTTTCTTCTATTTGAGACATTAACTCGCCCCATTGTGATTGTCCCAATGCTGATTTTTTCTTTAATTTTTTTCCTATTTTTCCCATAATATACCCGGCAACAGGCAGCATGACAAAAACAAAAAGCGTCAATTGCCAGCTGATCAGCAACATCCCACTCAGGTAGATAATGATCAGGATGGGATTTTTGAAAATCATGTCCAATGAACTCATGACTGAGTTTTCAATTTCGTTCACATCCCCTGAAATTCTGGCGAGAATATCTCCTTTCCTCTCATCTGAGAAAAAAGACAACGGTAAAGAAACCACTTTGTCGTTTATCTGATTCCTGATGTCGCGGACAACGCCGGTACGAAGCGGAATCATGAAATAGAAAGACAGGTACAGGGCGGTTGTCCTGAAAATGGTAGTAATAATCAAGAATAATGCAAGAAGAATCAGGACGTAACTGCCACCGTGTAACTCTATTAATTGTGAAATATTTACATAAACATTATGTTCTAATGCACTGAAAGTATCTTGCCATGAAGAAAATGAGAAAAAATGGAAATTAAAATCCATATAGGTATTGTATTCTGTTTGATCCATTTCAAATAACAGCTTCAGGATAGGTTGAATACTGGCAAAAGAAATTAAGGTTAAAAGAGCTGATAATATAGTCATGAGGATGCTAAGTCCTAAAAATTTCTTATAAGGAGGCACAAATCGCCGGAGGACTTTGATAAATTCTTTCATGTTTTATATTGTTAGATTAAAAACGGCGCAAGTTAACAATAAAATGTCAAAAGCCAATAATAAAAATAAAATTACCGACCTAATTAGAAGACCGTAAGACACGTAAGACGTGTAAGATAGTAAGATTAAGGGATTTTCTTTTTCTTACGGTCTTCCACGTCTTACGGTCTTACGGTCTTACTAAAACTCCGTGTCCTCCGTGTTAAACCGGGGCGTCGAACTCCCCCTCTACCTACCTCGAACTCCCTTTAACTCCCTCTCCCTCCCTTTACCTCCCTTTTTTTTCATCTTTTTGGCATGATTTTTTCACAATCCGAAATAATTGTTTACATTTGCAGGGGTTCTCCGAAAGAGAATCGAACACAAAACACAGCACATCAATAACATAATGGCAATTCCGTATCCTTGCTTTAATTGTTTTTTAACTAAGTTTAACATTTTAAATTTGGTTAGACCACCGTTTATGTTAGAGAGAGAGAGAGAGAGAGACTTACCTGGGCTCACGCGCGCGCGAGACTAAGCTAAACTTATTAATTTACAACAAGATAGCCCGACTGAGTTTTTTAAATTTAGTCCGGTTTTTTGTACCCTATAATCCCCTTCCCCGTAGTTCATTTTTCAAAGAAGTGTCGCATTTGAATTGTCTTTCCTTGCTTGTGAAAGTAGGGCGGAACTTCTGTGTTCAAATCGAAGATTGTATGTATGTGTTTGTGAATGTTCCGGGGAAGGGATGTAGGGATAGTTGATAATTGACAATTGACAATTGATAATTAAAACTTAAAACTTAAAACTTAAAACTCAAAATATGAAACGTACAACACATAGGCTGCTTGCTTTGACCTGGATGTTTTTGCTTGCATCTTCGATCGGGCTACAAGCCCAAACAGCAGGCATTTACTGGAATGAATCCGTTCATCAGACGTATGCCGAAAATGTGAACGAAGGCTCTTCCGAAGCAAGTGATATCTATTTCTACTTTGAAGTGCAAGACGGCCCGATTACGAGCGGCAAAGTGGTGATCACGCTACCTTACGCTATCTATGAGAGTTTTGATTTAGTGAAATTTCCGGTTGAGCGCCTGGGCGGAAATGCAGACCTGGGTACGAATATTACCCTAAGTTCCTCAGACCGGGTTCTGACATTCAACAACGTGAATTTAGCCGCCGGTTCCTCCGTGTGGTACCGTATACCGCGTTATCTCAAAACGCAATACAATGGAATTCGCGCGTTAAACTCCCCGACAACTAAAGTAAGGATACAGGTGTATCGCACCGGCAGTACGCTTGCGACAAACGGGGACAGGAATGATCTCGCTTACAACTATCAATATGCAAACCTGCAGGCGATCGATCCTCCCCTCCCCCTCCCTCCCAACCAGCAAACCGGACTACAGATGGATTTCGGGGACAATAACGGAGTTAAAACGACGAATCCGACCGCCCAGACTTTTCAGTTTGGAATTCAGTGTACAGGAGGGCAAATAGACTCGCTTACCTTAACGGTCAAATTTCCTTACGGAGGAGTGACCCTGAGCAATTGGAACGTGGACGGAACGGCTATTCCCGAAGACCGGGTGACTTCCTCTTTCCTGGATGGAACAGTTATTTTAGACGACATCATATATACCGTAAAGATCAGGAAACAGGATATTCCCGGAGGAAAAGGCCTTGCCGACGGCGTTACCCTGCCGTTATCGGTGGATGTAGTGAAAGACGGTTGCGGAGGATTGAATGTAAATTATTCTACAGTGTGGGCGGAGCAAGCGAATATCAAGTCTCTGTATACTTCGACAAATACCGGATCTTTCAACGCTAATATTGGGGCCGGTTATCAACCCCAACTGAAATCCACTCTTGATCCTACACGGAATGATACGGGAAATTTGTTTTGCCAAAATGGAGAGTTGGAAATGTCAACTTTTGCCGTGACAAATACAGGCCTCGGTCAAGCCCGTAATATTCAGGTAACGTACACTTCCTCAGGGCCTAGTGTTATAGATACTTCAGCCCTCAGGGTCCGGGTGGGAAAATACGGAACTCCTGTCCGGGTAAAGAAAATCAATATTACCCGATCCCAATCAGGAAATAATGTAAAATCCGAATATCGGGGTCTGCCTAATCGCATTCTGGTTGAACTTGACCAGACCCTTCTTCCCAACGCAGCAGATACCCTGTATTTTGATTGTGGGACCAGGTGTTATTCAGATTTAGCAATAGCTATCCCCGGAATTAATTTCTTGTCTACAAGTGTTGTGGGTGCTGTTGCCTTAGGGTACAGGTACACCGATGAATGTTCGTCACAAACTTATTCTATTGTTTCAACATCCTATTTTCTTTCCGGAACCAGTATTGGATTGACAATAGCCGCATATGATACAGGCATTAATTTGGGGCAAAATACGTCCGAAGTTTATTCTTACACGCTTGATGTCTCGCCTTTCAGTGCCGGTAAAGTAACTACCGATAATGCAAAACTGGTAACTACGGTAAAATTGCCGAAAGGGCTGGAAATTTCCGGAGGTGCACCGGATATTAAAGTTTACAGATCGGGGTACGAATCGAATCCCTGGCCGGTAGCGAATTTTCAAACAGATATTGCAAGCGATCCGGATTCAATCATTTATACTTTTGAATTGATCAACAGTACCAGGAAAGGAATTACGAACATCAAAACAACAACCGGTTTTATTGTCGATATCAATATAACCAATACCTGTAATCCTGCGGTGAATGGTTCCGGAAGGTTTAAAATTTCGCTGGCCTTTTATCCGACGGGTAGTATTGGCGGAGGATGTGCGGATGTGGTTTATGACCAGGTACAACTTTATCCTACTTTTGTTCGTCAATGTGTGAATGAACATGTAACTTATGATTTTGATTTTCGCCGTACGGGGATTATCGGGCTTCGGGATGCCAATGATGATCAAATACCGGACGGGACGGATGCCGATAAAGCGCTGGAGTCGGATGGAGCTGATTTCAAGGAAATACTACCGGGAGATACCGTACGGTTATCCTGGAACGCTACCGTTTTGGGAAATGACAATAAAAAATACCTCTATGCCGTATTGTTTTCCGAAGGAAGTTCAGGCTATATTTCTGTGATTGACGGCGGTGTCCCGGTGAATCTGGAACTCGACGGAGATGGTACGGCGTTACAGGCCGTGCCCAGGAATACGGTTCTGGCTGGAAATATCCTTCAACCGTATGACAGGGGGAATTCTAACCCCGCAGAACGTTATGCTTATGTCTGGGAACTATCCAAAAAAAATGGAACTGATTTTACTGACCAGGAGACGGTAAATATTGCCATTCAAATGAAAACTCCTGAAGTAGTTCCCATATTTGGTAGTGTTAAAAGAAATATTACCTCCTGGATGTACGCAACGACCGCCGCTTTACCGGATATTCCGGCAATCCTGTCTCCCGGCGCCGACCGCAAAGGTTTAGAGGTTCATCAGATTGTCTATCCCTATGTTTCTATGGATGTAAGTGGGCCTACTAAACTCCTGACGTTTTCAGGACCTCAGGCGCTTGCGTTTAATGGATCTCTATTTTACATTAATGGTTTTACTCAACCTTTCAGTCCTTATGAATACAGGCATTTGACGACTTTGGATTCAATTGTTTATGAAGTTCCGACTGGATATATTATTTCAAATACGCTTCCATTTAATGTCAGGACTACTAATTCCTCAGGGGGAAATGTGACCTCTCCTCTAATTACAATTACAGCTTCGACAGAGGGGAATCTTCCCAACCGTAAAACATTTGTTTTCGGGGAAGAGGTGTTTGACGTGAACCGGGACGATCCTTCCAAAATTCCATTACCGGACGGATATTACAATATTATTGCCACCACCGATTTTACCATCACGGCAACGCCTTCGGCTCCGGTAGGAACAACAAACTGGATTCTAACGGCTTATACGGATAACAAGACTTACACCCAAGTGAATATTCCTGTATTGGGAATTCAATCCACAGGATATACTCTCCAAAGAACAAGCACCCTCACCTATATTGATCCGGGCAGTTTGAGAGTAGTATCCACCGGCGCGATAACAAGGCCTGCCGTATCGCCGGATTTATCATACGATGTCGCCTTGCAGAACACAAAGACCGACGGGAATGCATTCAGCAGTTGGATGTATATCCAGGGCCCCGTCAAGGACGCCCAAATTCTAGTCGGCGGTGTAACTTATTCCGGAACCGGCGAGGGCAACCGTTGGGTCGAGCTGCCCGAAGTGGCGATGAATACCGCTTCAAACGGCGTCCTGTCCTTTGAATACCTCGGTTCCCCGGATTGCGGCGACCAGGAAGTAAAAGTGTATCCCCTGATGGATCGTATACAAATCGCTCAGGGAGCCTGGGATCCCGAAGACGGGGGAATCCCGAAGACAGATGCGGGATTCACAGCCGGCCAACAGGAACTCACCACTCTGCAATACATCGGGCCTTCCCTGAACCTGAAAATCGAGAATCCGGCGAGCAGCATCAGCGGGAGTATCACCG
>JAIRZF010000276.1 GCA_031267385.1 Dysgonamonadaceae bacterium
AGACATCAAAATCATAAAAAACCAAGATTATGACAGAATAATTTCGGGAGAAAGATTCTTTATCTCAGAGATAGGAAATCCGGAATTACCAGTTTCTGTAAAATCGTATATAGTTCCTATTGATGCAAGTGATGTGCGAGTGAATATTCAAAACGTAATTAAACAGAAAATAATAGGACAATATACCATTTATCCGGTACAGCCGCCAGTCCCAGTTGATGATACGGAACCGCCATCATTTGTTGAACCTAATAAGAAAATATATGATTCTGAATTGCCTTATCCAGGTAAGGTTGCAGAAATTATTGCTGATTATTTTTATTTGGGTTATCGAATTATAACTGTTCAATCTTATCCTTTTGAATACATCCCGAGAACAAAGGAATTATACACTTGCAATTTCGACTTTTCCGTTGATTATTCAATGAGTAAACGCGCAGATAAAGAAATATTTTCTACTCAAAATCAAACTTTATATCGTTATGAATTAAATAAAAAAGCGGTAAAGTTTCGAGTTGAAAATCCTGACATGGTGGATAATTATGATACAAAAGTTAAAAATATAGTGCAAGGGAAAGCGATTGTTTATACTCCCGAAACAACTTCTAATAGTAGCAGCTTGCGCTCTCAATCAATTTCTGTTTTAGACGAACAAATTCCCGACTACATTATTATTACCGGTAATGCTTTAAAACTTTCTTTTCAACCCTTGGCTAATTGGAAAACCAAAAAAGGAATATTTACTCTGATACAAACAGTAGAAAAAATAGATAGTGTTTATCAGGGAAGTGATTTGCAGGAAAAAATACGAAAATATATTATTGATTCTCGTTCAAAATGGGGTAATGGATTATATATTTTATTAGGTGGGGATATTAATATTGTTCCGCCAAGAATGATACCCGGGACCAAGAGTTTATCATATCCGGCAGATATGTACTATGCCACTTATACCGGAACATGGAATAATAATAACGATAATATTTTTGGGGATGGAAAAACATCTGATTTGGGTGTAGTATTAGGAAGAGTTTCCGTTGAAAATGAAGAAGAAACGGCAACTTTTGTGAACAAACTCATCTCTTATGAAAAAGCAAATAATATTTCCAATTCAAATTATTTTACAAATAATCTTTATGCAGATGCATATACTTTTGAATCAAACGGTGTTTTGTCTGACTTTGGGCAGGATTCTATTAAAGTCTACAATAACATTTATGTACCGTCATACATTAATAAAAAATATATTTGTGATAATGCCAATTGCATAACTTCTACTCGCTATTCGCAAAATCCTTGTCCAGGAGGGGATATTGAGTTGAATCATGATAACTTTTTATCTGCACTTAACTCAGGAGGAAGTTTAGGAGTAGGAAAATTTCATTTCATTTACCACATGGATCACAGTTCGCCCACAGCAATAAGTGCCTCCGGTAAAGATAAGGGTCAGATTCTGACCAAAGCGGAAATTGCTAATTTATCCAACGGAAATTCCTACCAAATTTTGATGTCCGGTGGTTGTAATACAGCTAATTTCCAATACGATTGTATCTCTGAAGCTTATCTGACTAATCCCAACGGTGGAGGAGTTGCTTGGATAGGAAATACGGATGTTGGATATTCGAATGAATATAATCAACTCCAAGCTTTTTGTGATGCTATTTACACAACATCCAAGCATCCAAGCATGGCCAGATACGATATTGGAAGTGCTTTTCAGAATGTATTGAATTATACTTATCCAGTGCAGCTATATAAAACTGATTGGCGCCTCCACCTCCTCGGCGACCCCGAAATGCAAGTCTGGACCAACACCCCTCAAGACTTCAACGTCACCGTATCTCCCACTTCCATTCAAACCGGCGCCCACATACTCACCGTCACCGTTTCCGGCCTCACTCTCCCTTCCGGAGAATCCGCCCTAATCTGCCTAAGCAAAGGAACGGAAGTCTTTGAAACACAAACAATCAGCGGCAATGGATCCTATACATTTCCGGTAAATGCGGAAACCACCGGAACCCTGGATGTTACCGTGACTGCCCATAACTACAAACCGGTGGAAAAAACCATATCGGTCACAACAAGTACAGCCGCCAATCTGCTTATTGATTCCATCAATTTCGTGGATAACGGCTCCTTCGGCAGCATCGGCAACGGCAACGGACAAAACGACGCCGGAGAAACCATCCGCCTGCAAACGATCATAAAAAACAATGGTGCAACTGCCGCTACCGGCCTTACCGCCACGCTCAGCCGCAATTCCGATTCGATTACGATGTTGAGCAGTACATCGAGCCTGAACAATATCGCCGCCGGATCATCGGCAACCGGCACATTCCTGTATCAAATCCATAAAGACATGCACGAAACCTTAAGCAATTCGCCCCATCCGATTACCTTTCAATTGCAGATTACAAGCTCGAGCGGATCGTCGTGGACAAAGACATTCAATATAGACGTCTTTGCCGCCGATTTGAAACAGCGCAACAAAATCATTGCCAATGCTGCCGCTTCGTCGTTTGATCTGCAAATCGAACTCCAAAACACCGGCAAGGCTCTGACATCGGCACTGACCGGTTATCTGTACTTCAACAATGATTCGATTGCCGCTACCTTTCCCGGAATCAACTATCTGGAAACCAAATGGTCCGATACGATTCACATACCGCTTCCCTTTACTTCCGGGCTTACTTTTACGCTGAAAGTAAAAAACAGCTTTGATAAAACATGGAGTTCGACTTTCAATCTGGCCAAGCCGAATCCCGTTACCGGACTGGATTTTACAGCCGCCGAAAAATCAATCAGTTTAATGTGGAATGTCGTCGGCAGCGCCGGAGGATATAACATCTACCGATGCGATGCTGATTCTGCAGGAAATGAATCGGGTAGCTATGTCAAACTGAACCCTGCTCCGGTTACCTTTGCTTTCTATAATGATGATAGTGGATTAAACAGTCTCACCAGATATAACTATAAAATAGCTGCCGTATCGCCATCCGAAATGGAAGGAAACACCTCCGCCATATTGGCATGGACCTCCCTGAAAAATAAAAATCTTTTCCCTGTCACTACTTCTTTTGAGGGTCTCGGTCGAGGAATCAATGTGGCAGACATTAATCATGACGGATATCAAGAGATTTTTGTAGCTTCCAAAAAAGGTATTTTAGAGGGTTTGAATTACGAAGGAAACGAACTGTACGATATTGACAACAATGTAACCACTTATAGCGGATTCATCGATCTCGGAATACCCATATGGGGAAAGCCGGCCATTGGAGATCTTTGGAACAATGGAAAATATCAAATCGTGGAACCTTCCCGAACGTTAACCTCTCAAGCAAACAGGCTGTTTATAATCTCCTCGGAAGATGAAAATCAGGACGGAATACCGGATATGATCAGTCAAGCAGAAACAAATCCAACGAATTCTCATGCCCCCACAAGCGCTATCCTTGCCAATATAGACAACAGTCCGGACCTTTCGCTGGAAATCATCGTAAATTATGAAAACGGATCGATTTTCATTTACAATGCCGACGGTACGGTCAGAAATAATTCATTATATGCAGCCGGAAATGTTTACGGAGCTATCGCTGTGGCCGATATGGACAATGACGGATACATGGAAATCATTAAGGCCGCCGGAAATGGAATCTATATATGGAGACATGACGGAAGTAATTTCAACCCGAATGCTCAACCGGTTTACAGCATAGACATACCCGATTTCCAATTCAAATCATCTGTGAATGTTTGTGACATAGACAACGATGGAAATAAAGAAATGATCGCCGTAGCGCTAAAACAAACAATTTCATATCAAGGTTCATATCAAGGAAAGCTATACGCAATTAAAACGGATGGAACAATCGTGCAAAATTGGGAATTGTCTACCTTTGATCATTACAGTTATCAATATGCTCCTTATTTTTCCATCGGTGATTTGAATGCAGATGGAAACCTTGAAATTGTCATGGCGGGAAATGGCCGTATTGGGATCTATAACAACCACGGATATTTGCATAAAGATATTGCCATCGCCGGATTTCAGGAGTATGGAGAACCTATTTTGGCAGATATAGATGGAGACCCTGATATTGAACTTGTAGTGAATTCTTCCGAGAATAAATTTATTTACGCCTATAAAATGAACGGTGAGAAAGTGCTTGGATTTCCTATCGCAATTAACGACGTCAGCTACAACTCCGTATGTGTTTCCGACATAGACAATGATGGAAAAAACGAGTTACTGGCAGCAACAGGCAATACAATTTATATGTGGGCCACAGAAGGGAATCCCTTTCGCATAGAATCCGGAACAATCAGGCAAAATCATTATAATACAGGCGAATATAAAACTTTCTGTTTGCCAACCATCATTACCGGTGATGCTACCTGGAACAGCAATCAACATGTTTGTGGCGATATTATCATTCGGCATTGCTAATTAAGTATAGATAACGTTCCATTTCGATAATGTATTAGTAAAAGGAAAGACAGTCTTAGCATTTCTACTTTTTTAGAGTAGCATTTTGATTTTCTCCTCATTCTCGCT
>JAIRZF010000328.1 GCA_031267385.1 Dysgonamonadaceae bacterium
CGAAGCGGAACGGGCGCCGTAGATGGCTGCCGATGCATCTTTTAGAATCGAAATGTTGTCGATATCGTTAGGATCCATTTGATTCAGTTCGTCCAGCGAGCCGGCGACTCCATCTATTAACACCAGCGGGCTTGAACTGCCGTTCATGGAAATATCACCCCTAATCTTCATCGCCGCATCTTCACTACCGGGACGGGTACTGCTGCGCGTTACCACCAGCCCCGGTATTTCTCCCTGTAGTGCGACAGATACATTATTAATACCCCTGTCCTTGAAGGCTTCTTCTCCCTTAATTTGGGAGATGGCGCTCGTTAACGAGGCCTTCTTCTGTGTTCCGTAGCCTACGACTACCACTTCGTCCAATACTGCGGCATCTTCTTCCAATACGATATTGAAAAAAGAATTTCCTGCTATACCTTGTTCCTGCGTTTTATATCCGATATAAGAGATAACAAGCGTCCCTTTTTCGGCGTCTAACGAGAAATTACCGTCGAGATCGGTAATTGTTACAGTAGAAGTTCCCTTGACAAATACGCTGGCGCCCATGACCGGATCACCTGACATATCGGAAACATGACCTGTGATTTTCTTCTGCGCTAATGCAGTTAAAGAAACAAACATTAGCAAAAATGTTAGCATTTTCTTTTGTAGTTTCATCATGTATTAATTTATAAATATGAGAAAAATGTTTTTCACAGTACAAAAGTAACAGGTAAATGGCTTACGGTATTGGTTGAAATTTGCCAAATATTGAGTTCAAATCTGCCATTAGTTTTGTTGCCGGTATTGCGTAGGGGATAATCCGAATTCTTCCTTGAAATGTTTATTGAAATATTTGATGGTATTGAATCCGACCATATCTGCGATTTCAGAAACGTTAAGTTGCGTATCGCGCAGGAGTTGCGCCGCCCGTTTCAACCGGATGGAACGAATAAAATCGGCCGGACTCAGGCCTGTTATGGATTGAATTTTCCGGTACAGATTCCGGACGCTCATTCCGATGTTGTTACTTAATTCGTTTATTGAATATTCCGTATTGTTAATATTTTTTTCGATACAGAGAAGCGCATTTTGTATCAACTGTTCGTCTAAGGAAGTGATGGTTATTGAACTGGGCGTTACTTCAACGGTTTTACGGAATTGTTCTTTCCTGCTTTCCTGTTGAGCAATCAGTTTTTGAATACGCAACAGCAAAATATCGAAATTAAACGGTTTGGAAATATATTCGTCCGCGCCGGCTTCGTAGCCGGTCAGTTTGGATTCGTCCGAAATGCGGGCGGTGAGCAGAATAACCGGGATGTGTGAAATACGGATATTGGTTTTGATACGGCGACAAAGTTCGATACCATCTATTTTCGGCATCATAATATCGGTAATAATCAAATCGGGAAATTCCTTCAATGCCTGTTGTTCGCCTTCTTCGCCATTGGTAGCCTGAAAGATACGGTAATCGGTTTCCAACTGTTCGACAAGGAATTGGCAGAAGTCGGGGTTGTCTTCGACGATGAGGATTGATTTTTTGGAGTGGGTCTTTGTTGGTGGGTTGACCGGTAAAGACAGCACATTTTCTGTCTCTATAGCCGGGACTTCCGTTTTCAAATCTGCAGGTAACCATACGGTAAGTGTTGTGCCTTTATGCAAGACGCTTTCCGCTGTAATTTTCCCTTCATGCAAACCGACGTATTCTTTTACCAAATGTAAACCTATCCCACTTCCTGCGCCGCTATTTTCCTGATTATCGGATTGATAAAACCGGTCAAAAATTTTCGAGATCTTTTCATGTGGAATACCGACTCCTGAATCAGCAACTTTGATTACGGCATATTCTCTACCGTTTGCCGTTGTTTTTCCCAATGATAAAACCACTTGTCCGTTGTTTGGCGTGTATTTGAAAGCATTTGACAACAAGTTGTTCAGGATTTTATGCACTTTGTCCTTGTCGAATTGCATGTACAAATGTTCTTCCTTAATATTCAACGAGAAATCAATTTGTTCATTGATGGATATTTCCTTGAACTGCTGGAAAGCAACGTCGGTAAATTCCACCAAATCACCGTAAGAGAGGTGTAATTCTTCGCCTTTCATTTCGAGTTTCCGGAAATCCAGCAGTTGATTGACCAAATTCAGTAAATCTTTGGCATTTTTGTGAATTTTCACCAATTTTTGTTGTAGAGACGCTGCATGTAATGTCTTTATATCCTGTTTCAACAATGCTTCGACCGGCGAAATAATGAGCGAAAGCGGCGTACGGAACTCGTGGCTAATATTGGTAAAAAAGCGGAATTTCAGTTGGTCGAGTTCTTCTTTTTGTTTTTCCTGTTCAAATTTGCGCTGTTGTTCAATTTTAATTTTTTGTTTTTCAGCAAAGTATTTGTACAAAAAGTATAAAAAAGTCACTAAAAGTAAAAAATAGACACTTTCGGTATAAATATTTGCCCACCATGGCGGCGAAATCACGATATTCATCCCGGCGGCTTTATCGCCCCATACTTTGTCGTTATTGGCTGTATATACAATCAATTTGTATTTGCCGGGGCGTAAACCGGTATAAGTAGCGCTACCTAAACCGGACGTCAATACTTCTGTCCAATCCTGATCGTAGTTTTCCAGTTTGTATCGGTAATAGGTATGAGATTCATTTACGTAATTAAGTCCTGCAAATTCAAAAGTAATGAAATTTTCATTATAATTGAGTCGGATTTCGGGCGTATTATTGATCGGATGGTTCAAAATGACATGCCTGTTATATTTCGTATTTTCTTTGATAAGTGAATTGAACAAGCGCAATGCGGTAAATACCGGTTTGGTTTTATTTTGATTGTAATGAATGTCATTGGGATTAAACGAGTTGATACCGTGGTGCCCTCCAAAATACAAGTATCCGTTTTGGGTTTTAAGAGAAGCGCGGTCATAGAATTTACCACTTTGCAAGCCGTCCTGCGAATCAAAATTGACCAGAGAAAACGTATATCCATCTGCATTTTCAGATAATTCAATTTTACTTATTCCATTCAGGGAAGATACCCAGTAAATTCCGTTGTTGTCTTCTTCAACGGAAGATACGGAATTGCTCGGCAATCCACTTTCGGTATTGATCGTGTATGCTTTTTTACGTTTTTCATCCCAAATGCGTAGCCCCCGCTCCGTGCCAAACCATTCCAAATTCCGGCTGTCTTTGAATACACAGTAATATTTGATTCCGGTATGCATAAACTTTGGATTATCAGGATCTTCCTTTTCAGGTATGAACGTTTTATTTTTATGTGTATCGTAATAATAAATACCACTCTCTCCATAAACGGCAAACGTATGTCCGTCGACGGGATAGAAGTCAAAATCTACCTGATGGAAAGCAATTTCCGGATGTTTTTCCTTCAGCATGGTGATCTCCCCCGTGTTCAAATTCAATTCCCCAACGCCCTCATTATCCACGCTTACCCAGAAACGGCCGGCCGGATCTTCATAAATAGCCCGGGAAATATTTTGATTCGGAAAAAGTTCCAGGTTTTTTATCGAACGGTTGTAGGTTTTAATATTTTTCCCATCAAAGCAATAAAAACCGTTCAGATAAGTTCCTACCCACAGGCGATTTTCTTTGTCACGATAAAGGGACAGAATCAAATCATCGGACAACAATCCTCCAAATGCGTTCTCTATTTTATCGGAGACCGGATTGTATTGCAAAAGTCCGTGATGGGTGGTACCTATCAATATATTATCGTCGTCGTATTCCAGCAAACAGCGTATTGATTCGTTGGTAGTCCGGCTTCCGTTTTGCACCGACTGAATCAGTTTGAACTTATACATTGCGGGGTTGTAGTAGCAAATCCCCTGCCATAAAGTACCGATCCACAGTCCATTGTTGTTATCCACAAAAACGCATTGTATATCGTTGTCCAATGTACCGCCCGTTGTCAATTCCAATCGGGGAATGTTTTTTACTTCGTGGCTTCGTCCGTCTATCCGCCTCATTCCTGACCAGGATGCACCTACCCACACGTTAGCGTCCTTATCCAAATCCATTGAGGTGAAGAAATTAGAAGCGCCCGTAATAGTTACCACTTCTTTCCAGATTTTGTCCGTATGGTTATAAAAGCAAACGGCATTGTTGTACATTAGCCACAAATCGCCTGTTACAGTCACTTTTATCGACAACCGATTTGTAATTTCGGAAATTTTCCCTGTAAAATTCGTATCCTGATGAATAAATTCGCCCGATGCGCTGTCCCAACAACGAATTAAACCTCCGGAATAGACGATCCAATACAAGTTTTTGTATTGTGCAATTTCTTCCGGATAACCGTATTTCTCCGTAAATGAGACATTTGTTTTTTCAACAACCAGCAGTTTCTTTTTTGTAATGTCATAAAATGAAAAAGCGTTATCTTCGGTCAGAAACCAGAAGTTTTTATTTTCGTCAATAAACATATTTTTCAGTTTCCTGCTGATTCCCAACAACTTCAACTCATCTTCTATATTGTAAATAAAGCGATTTGTTTTCAGGTCGAAGAGCGAAAGATAACCCGGCGCTTTCATCCAAAGCCGTCCATCCGCATCGCAATATTCCTTGAAGATCTGATAGCGGTTGAAAGTCCATTTATAATCTTTTCCGCGGTCGTAGTAAAAATGTTCGAAAGTAGCGCCGTTGTATATATTCAGGTTGGAAACAAGCCGGATAGCGATCCGACCATCCGGGGTCTGTGTAAAGTTCCGTATCTGATTGTCCGACAATCCGTCAATCAAATCCAAATGTCGGAAAATAAATTCTTGTTCTGAGTAAGTTGCTGAAATTGAACAGAAAACAACGATAATGAGAGACAAAAATTTCGATTTCATGATATTTGTATTAGCTTACAAATATAAAAAAAATAAATTTATGGATAAGGAAGTTGGCGATTGAATGTAGAAATAAACAAGGTAAAATTAAAATCCGGAGGTGCAATTATGACTGATAATCACATCAATCTTTTGATCTCTATTTTAGCTTCATTTAACTTTTTAGTCGAAAATTTTTTATTTTCTTCCTTACTGATCCTGGTGATATGACGCACAACATTGATCCTGTCGATCAGGTCTGCTTCAATGATCTGGCCGGATTCCAATGAACGTAATGTTTCCGTCCACGAAATACGTTTGATAATTTTTCCTTTATTTTTAGCTTCCATACGAATATTTTTCACTACATTTGCCCTATGCAAAAGCAGCATTGTTTATTTTCACAAAATTACTATTAAATTTTAAGTAACAATGTTATTTTTGTAAAATTATTAACACTATATTGTAATTTATAATCATTCTAAATAATGTTTGCGAAAAGGCTATCTGAAACAATAGATAAAAGAAAACTTTCGAGGTATAAAATTGCTCAGGATACTAAAATTACGGAAGCAACTTTATCGAATTATTGCAACGGTAAAGGAAAACCAAATCCTTCTATAGTAAAACAATTAGCGGACTATTTAGGAGTTAATTACAAATGGCTTTTAGTGGGC
Source organism: Dysgonamonadaceae bacterium (assembly GCA_031267385.1). Taxonomy (GTDB): domain Bacteria; phylum Bacteroidota; class Bacteroidia; order Bacteroidales; family Azobacteroidaceae; genus BNXB01. The sequence goes on from JAIRZF010000328.1 coordinate 5,493, forward strand.
GAAGAAGATAGTGAAATTTTGACTGACGGCGACAAAATCGCCGATTCCACATCGACTTACAGAGCCAGAAAGAAAAAATATTCAAAAAATGACCTCAGCAGCATTATTGAGTACTTTGAAGACCAGATAAAAACCAAAGATTCGATCATTACCAATTGCTTTGAAGCTTTGTCCACCCAGATGATATCGATTGAAAATAAGTTGGATTTACTTATTAATGCGAATAAACTAGGAAAAAAATAAAAAAATCCATACTTTTGTCTCCTGAAATTACAAAATGATTTTTTCATGGACAAAGAATTACAAATCTACAATACATTAAGTCGCAAAAAAGAACTTTTCACACCATTACATCCGCCTTTGGCGGGTTTATATGTATGTGGCCCAACCGTGTACGGAGATCCGCATCTGGGACATGCCCGTCCCGCAATCACATTCGACATTCTGTTCCGCTACCTTTCGCACCTCGGATACAAAGTCCGTTATGTGAGGAATATTACCGATGTAGGACATCTCGAAAATGACGCCGATACGGGAGAAGACAAAATTGCAAAAAAAGCCCGTCTGGATCAATTAGAACCCATGGAAGTGGTACAGTATTACCTTAACCGTTACCACAAAGCCATGGACGCATTGAACGTACTACCTCCCAGTATCGAACCGCATGCCAGCGGACATATTATAGAACAGATCCGGCTTGTAAAGGAAATACTCGATAAAGGCTATGCCTATGAAAGCGAAGGATCCGTCTATTTTGATGTTCCGAAATACGATAAGGAACATAAATATGGGATCTTATCCGGAAGGAATATTGAAGATATGCTGAACACTACCCGTGAACTGGACGGGCAGGAAGAGAAACATCATTCAGTTGATTTTGCATTGTGGAAAAAAGCGTCCCCGGGACACATCATGCACTGGTCTTCCCCCTGGAGTGAAGGCTTCCCCGGATGGCACCTCGAATGTACCGCGATGAGTAAAAAATACCTGGGAGATGTTTTTGACATCCACGGAGGAGGAATGGATCTTATATTTCCTCACCATGAGTGCGAAATCGCTCAGGCTGTAGCATCAACGGGACATGAAGGCGTCCGTTACTGGGTACATAATAATATGATCACCATCAATGGCCAGAAAATGGGGAAATCGCTTGGAAACTTCATTACTCTGGAAGAGTTCTTCACCGGAAACCATGCGATGTTGGCTCAGGCCTATGCTCCTATGACCATTCGTTTCTTTATCTTGCAGGCACACTATCGCAGTACCGTAGACTTCAGTAACGAAGCGCTTCAGGCCTCCGAAAAAGGTTTGGCAAGACTTTTGGAAGCCTATGAGAACATCAATCGTCTGGAAGCCAAAGGAAGCGGTGTAAAGGATGAAATCGGAGTACTGGAGTCTAATTGTTACAGGGCTATGAATGACGATCTGAATACCCCGATTGCCATTTCGAACCTGTTTGAGGCTTCACGTATCATCAACTCTTCTATTTCCGGACAAACAACTGTTTCAGGGGAAGATATTGACAGCTTAAAAAAACTGTTTGAAACTTTCCTTTTTGATTTGATGGGTATCAAAGATGAAATGAAAGATGGAGGCGCTTCGTACGAATCATTTGCTAAAGTTGTCGACTTGCTGCTGGATATGCGTTTGCAGGCTAAACAGAGCAAAGACTGGGCAACTTCCGATAAGATCAGGAATGAATTGACAGCTCTTGGTTTTGAAATCAAAGACACGAAAGATGGTTTTGAATGGAAATTGAATAAATAATGGATATTAAAGATTTTTTCAAAGAAGACCGGTATGCCGTTCATTCGGGAATAGAATTGGTCGAAGTAAAACCCGGATGGGCTAAAACTAAAATGGTGATCTGCGACATGCACCTCAATGCCGGAAATGTGGTACAAGGCGGCGCTATTTTCACTTTGGCCGACCTTGCATTCGCTGCTGCCGTAAATGCATACGGCAACCTGGCGTTAGGAATCCAGACAAGCATAAATTACCTGAAAAGTGCGTCTGAAGGGACTTTATTCGCTGAAGCTAAAATGATCAACCTGCATAAAAAACTGGCATATTTTCACGTAGATGTAACGGACGACAAGGATAACCTGATTGCAGTCTTCACGGCAACAGCTTACCGCAAAGAAATTGCATTACCGTTTCACAATGTTCAATAAGGAGATTCAATTTACCGCCGACGGTTCTCATACTCTTTTTATTCCTGAAATGGATGAACATTATCATTCCGTGAACGGAGCCATACAGGAATCGATGCATGTATTCATTGATGCAGGATTGAAACAATGTAAAAAAGAAAAGATCCAGGTACTGGAACTGGGATTGGGAACCGGTTTAAACGCATTTTTATCCTGCATTGAAGCTGATAAAACAGGGATTGAAATCTATTATACCGGACTCGAAAAATATCCTCTGCCTGTCTATCTCGCCCAAAAACTAAATTATCAGGAACAGTTTCCCGAAGACAAAAACAGTATTTACCTGAAAATCCATCAGTCTGAATGGAATTTTCCTGTAAAAATCACACAAAATTTCACTCTGGAAAAAATCATTACTGATTTTTCAGATTATGATTTCCCCGGGAAATATGATGTCGTTTATTATGACGCTTTTGCTCCCGACAAACAAACAAGCGTATGGACACAGGAAATATTCAACAAACTATATACCGGAATGGAGTCCGGAGGAATCCTCACAACCTATTGCGCCAAAGGCAGCGTACGAAGGATGATGGAAGAGGCCGGACTTGATGTTGAAAGAATTCCCGGTCCTCCGGGGAAAAGACAAATGCTCAGAGCTGTCAAAAAAAGACCTGCCAGACATACATTCCCATAAAAAACAGGATAAAAAAGAGCAATGTCCAGGATGTTATTTTCCGGATGGAAAGCGTGAAAAAATGAGATAGAATAAATACCACGGGAATGTATATCATCAATGTCCAATTGATTTTCCATTCACTTTGCAAAACCAAAGCAACAGCAAGACAAATAGAGATTAAATAAAGAAAATTTAAGTACGTTCCCGTCCGTATTTTTTCAGAAAGGCCTGACATGAAAATATTAAAACCGGAAATAATAAACAAAACAGCCACTAGACTCAAAACCAGTAGATCCTGAAGGGTCAAACCGAACGACTGCAATACCAAAAGATCCTGATAATGAGGTAAAAGATCGACAAAAGCCTGAATTCCTTCGTTATAAACAGCCCAAACAAATGCGAACAGGTAAACTGTGATGATCCCTATTATTGACGCAAAAAACGTCTTGATATTCAAACATTGAAATTCATAAAAACCATACCAAAATAATGGAAATAAAAACC
>JAIRZF010000004.1 GCA_031267385.1 Dysgonamonadaceae bacterium
CCCGGTTTTGCCCCCTGCGCTATTTTAATTTGAAGTTCATCTGCGTTTACAAGATATTCTGTTGTTACCCCAAAACGTCCTGAAGCGATTTGTTTGATGGCGCTTCGTTTGTTTAGTCCGTCTTCTCCTACAATAAAACGTTCCGGATTTTCTCCTCCTTCTCCGGTATTACTTTTTCCATTCAGGATGTTAAGCGCTATAGCCATGGCTTCGTGTGCTTCCTTGCTGATTGAACCAAAAGACATCGCCCCGGTAACGAAGCGTTTGGTTATCTCGCTTACGGGTTCAACTTCGGAAAGTTCTATCGGATTTTCTTTATATTGGAAAAAATCCCGGATGAAAACAGGTCTCATCTTATTGTCGACGATATGAGAGTATTCTTTGAACTTTTTATAGTCTCCCGATCGGGTCGCTATTTGCAGTTTAGAGATTGTCTCCGGATTCCATGAGTGATATTCTCCGGTTTGCCGGTAAGCATAGACACCTGAATTTTGTGGAGATGCAATTGATTCGTTTTCATAAAACGCATCTGAATGAAAAATTAATGCGTCCCGGATGATATCGTCAAGGTCAATTCCTCCGATCCGGGATGACATTCCGTGGAAATATTCGTTCAATACTTTTTTGCCAATGCCTATAGCTTCGAATATCTGTGCTCCCCGATAACTTCGGAGAGTAGATATTCCCATCTTGGAAAGTATTTTCAAAAGCCCTTTGTTGACCGCTTTTATATAGTTTTTTTCCGCAGTATGATAATCCAGTTGTATTTCGTTCTTTTTTACTTTATCATCGAGAATTGCAAAAGCCATATACGGATTAGCTGCTGTAGCCCCGAATCCGAAAAGTAGAGCAAAATGAGTTATTTCGCGGACTTCTGCGGTTTCAACCACAATAGCAATCTGCATCCGTTTGCGTTTTTTTATCAGGTGGTTGTGTGAGGCGGATACGGCAAGAAGTGAAGGAATTGCTGCCTGGCCGGCATTGATTCCTCTGTCGCTCAGGATGATATAATTATATCCTTTATCGACGGCTTCTTCTGCTTGTTTACAAACGTTTTCAATAGCATTTTCCAACGCTGTTGTCGTATCGTTTCCCGTAACATCGAACAACATGGGGATTGTCATGGTTTTAAATCCTTTGTACTCCAAATGCCGCAGGATGTCCAGATCGTCATTACTGATCACCGGACTTGGCAGTTGCACCATTTTACACAGGTCGGGAGAGGGTTCCAGAAGATTTGTATCCTGGCATCCGATGTATAATGAAAGCGACATGACCAGTTCTTCCCTGATGGGATCTATCGGAGGATTGGTTACCTGGGCAAATAACTGCCGGAAATAGTTGAAAAAGAGTTGGGGTTTTTCCGACAGAATGGCTAATGGCGTATCGTTGCCCATGGATCCGACAGGTTCTTTTCCGTCGAGGGCCATCGGAAGTATAATTCTTTCAATATCCTCTTTGTTGTATCCAAAGGCTTTGAGGTATTTAGAGAAGTCTTCCAGATTGTATTTTACGGTTCTTCCGGAAGATATTTGGGAGAGGATGATCCGGTTTTTGGATAACCATTCGCCATAAGGTTGAGCCTGAGCCAATTCCTCTTTTAATTCCGGATCGTAATGAACTTTCCCTTCAAGAGTATCGATCATCAACATTTTCCCGGGTTGGAGACGTCCTTTTTCTTTTATTTCCGAAGCATCGAAAGACAGGACGCCCGCTTCCGAAGCGACAATCATCATGTCATTTTTTGTGATCAGATAGCGTGCGGGACGTAATCCGTTCCGGTCAAGCATTCCTCCGGCGTAACGTCCATCGGAAAAAAGCAAAGTAGCGGGGCCATCCCACGGTTCCATGATAATACTGTGATATTCATAAAATGCTTTCAGATCATTGGAGATTGGGTTTTTGTTATTCCAACTCTCGGGAACAAGCATGGCCAGGGCATGAGGAAGTGATTTGCCGGACATAACCAGGAATTCGAGGATGTTATCCAGAGAAGCGCTGTCACTCATCCCGGGTTGTATGATGGGAAAAATATCTTCCGGATGACCCAGATCGGTCACATCGAGGATACTTTCGCGTGCTTCCATCCAGTAGCGGTTTCCCCGGATCGTATTGATTTCCCCATTATGCCCCAGGAAACGGAATGGTTGAGCCAAATCCCAGGATGGAAAAGTGTTGGTGCTGAATCTGGAATGTACAAGGGCTAATCCGCTTGTGAAATGAGGATTTGTCAGGTCGGGAAAATAATCTCTTAATTGTGTCGAAGTAAGCATCCCTTTATAGATAATCCGTTGGGACGAGAGACTTACGATATAGAAATTTCGTTCATAAGGCCGGAAGAATTCCTGCACTTTTTTCTCCATTTTTTTCCGGACGAGATATAATTTTTTCTCCAGGATTTCCTGTTTATCTTCCCCAACAATAAATATCTGTTTGATGCAAGGTTCATTCGAGAGGGATATTTCTCCAAGTATTTCATTGTTGGTCGGAACCTCCCGAACTGCGAGCAGACTCAGGTTTTCATCTTTTACCGTATCTTCCAGCATTTTCAGGAAAACAGTTATTTTCTCCTTATCTTTAGGCAAGAATACCAGTCCGGTTCCGTATTTTCCCTTTTCAGGGACAGGAATTCCCTGCAATAGAATGAATTCATGAGGGATCTGTACCATGATTCCGGCGCCATCTCCTGTTTTATTGTCAGCGCTTTCCGCTCCCCTGTGGAGCATGTTTTCAAGGACTAATAAACTTTTTTCCACAATATCATGGGATTTATTACCATGAATATTGGCCAATAGCCCTACTCCACAGGCATCATGTTCAAAATCAGTAAGATATAAATTGTTTTGAGGCATTGTTTATTATCGGATAAAAAGTAATTCTCTGTATTTCGGTAATGTCCACATCTCGTTATCAATAGTTAATTCCAGTTTATCAATATGATAGCGGATCAGATCGAAATAAGGAACAATTTTTTCGCAATATACAATAGCTTTCTCTCTCTCGTTTTCTATTTTATTGGCAACTTTGCGGGCTTCAACCAGTTCGTCTACTTTGAGTTTGATAAAGTTCAGGTGTTCTGCGATATCTTCGATGATTATCAAATTCTGAGCAGCGATTTTAGCGGCCTTTTCTTTATCATAAAGAGAGAATATTTTTGAAACATTGTCCAAAAGTAAACCTTGATAACGGGTTGCAACAGGGATAATATGATTCATAGCCAAATCGCCTAAGATGCGGGCTTCGATCTGGATCTTTTTTGTATATTGTTCCCATTTTACTTCATTACGGGCATGTAATTCTTTTTCGTTCAACACTCCCGTCGATGTAAACAGTGAGACGGATTGCTTGCTTAAATAAGCGTCGTAGATGATAGGAACGCGGGTTTCACAGTCCAATCCTCTTTTTGCAGCCTCTACTTTCCATTCTTCACTATAACCATTCCCGTCGAACCGGATATTTTTAGATTCTTTGATGTATTTCCGGATGGTCAGGAAGATGGCATCTTCTTTATTTTTTCCGTTGGCTATCAACGTATTTACGTCTTTTTTGAATTCTTTTAATTGTCCTGCTACGGCGGTATTCAGAGCCAGCATAGCAGCAGCGCAGTTTGCCGAGGATCCGACTGCGCGAAATTCAAAGCGGTTTCCCGTAAAAGCGAAAGGGGAGGTCCGGTTACGGTCGGTACTGTCGACCATAATTTCCGGGATATGAGTCAGGGATAGCCTGGTGCCCGTTTTTTCCTGAAGTTTGATCTCTTTCAGGTTTTTACTTTTTTCGAGTTCATTCAGCAATGTAGATATCTGACTTCCCATAAAAACTGAAATGATCGCAGGAGGGGCTTCATTTGCACCTAACCGGTGGGCATTGGTTGCCGAAGAGATGGAGGCCTTCAGCAATGCATTGTTTTTATAAACAGCCATTAAAACATTGGAAACAAATGTGATAAACTGCAGATTTTGTTTTGCATTTTTTCCCGGTCCCAGCAGATTGACTCCTGTATCTGTTCCCAATGACCAGTTATTGTGTTTTCCCGATCCGTTGATTCCTTTGAACGGCTTTTCGTGTAATAATACCCGGAAATAATGGCGACGGGCAACCGTTTTCATGACAGACATCAATAACAGGTTGTGATCGACAGCCAAATTACATTCTTCATAGATCGGCGCCAGTTCAAACTGGTTGGGGGCAACTTCATTATGTCTTGTCTTGACGGGAATACTCAGTTTGTAACATTCATATTCCAGGTCACGCATGAATGCAACTACCCGCGTTGGGATGGAACCAAAATAATGGTCTTCCAATTGTTGATTTTTTGCACTGTCGTGACTCATCAGGGTACGTTCCGTCATGACCAGGTCAGGCCGGGCAGAGTATAAAGCTTCGTCTACAAGAAAATATTCCTGTTCCCATCCCAGGTAAGAATAGACTTTTTTGACTCCGGGATCGAATAATTTACAGACTTCTACTGCGGCATTATCGACAGCGTTGATTGATTTTAACAGGGGAGTCTTATAATCCAGAGCCTCCCCTGTGTATGAAATAAAGATAGTCGGGATACATAATGTATCATTGACGATAAAAGCAGGAGAGGAAGGATCCCAGGCGGTGTATCCCCTGGCTTCAAAAGTGTTGCGGATACCTCCGCTGGGAAAACTGGATGCATCCGGTTCCTGCTGAGCCAATAGTTTTCCTGAAAACTCTTCAATAACACCGCTGTTCCCGTCGAAATTGATGAATGCATCGTGCTTTTCAGCTGTGCCATCGGTCAATGGATGAAACCAATGGGTATAGTGTGTAGCTCCCATTTCCATAGCCCACATCCGCATTCCGGCGGCCACGTGGTTCGCGACCTCTCTTTGTAGAGCTCCGCCTTTGTCGATGGCATTCAATACCTGTTTCAATGTTTCTTTCGACAGGTATTTTCTCATATTCTTCCTGTCAAAAACATTTTTGCCGAAATAATCCGAGGTTTTCATTCCCGGAATGGGCACCTCTATCGCTTTACGTCCGGATGCTTCCTCAACTGCTTTAAATCTCAAATTTGACATTTCAAAATTATTTTAATATTATATTATTTTTTGCACATTCGGCTACCATATCTTCCGGCCAGATGCTGGCTTGTACTTCGCCGATATGTGCGCAACGAAGTAAAAACATACAGAGGCGGGATTGTCCGATACCTCCACCGATGGAGAGCGGAATAAGGTCTTTCATCAGGCTTTGGTGGAAAAATAATTCCAGCCGGTCTTTACACTCCCGGATCTCCAGTTGTGTCTGCAAGGCCTTCTTATCTACCCTTATACCCATGGAAGAAAGTTCAAAAGCATAGTTCAGAATAGGATTCCAGACAATTATATCCCCGTTCAGACCTCTGTATCCGTCTTTTGTCGGCGTACTCCAATCGTCATAATCCGGAGAACGTCCATCGTGTATTTTTCCGTCGGATAATTCTCCTCCGATACCAATAAGAAAGACGGATCCATATTTTTTTACGACCTGGTTTTCCCGTTCTCTCGGAGAAAGTTCAGGGAATTCTTTTTGCAGGTCTTCCGTGTGAATGAAAGTGATTTTATCCGTAAGGATCGGCTTGATTTGTGGCCACAGATGACAAATATCGCTTTCAGTATCTTTGATGACCTGATAGATTTTTTCTACAATATCTTTTAGAAAATCAATATTTCTGTCTGAAGCTGTGATTGTACGTTCCCAATCCCATTGGTCGACATAAAGAGAGTGGATGTTATCTAATTCTTCGTCGGCGCGGATCGCATTCATATCGGTATAAAGTCCTTTTCCGGCTTCAATATTATAACTACCCAGTTTCATCCGTTTCCATTTAGCCAGAGAATGGACAATTTCAGCTCTTTTTCCTCCGATAGCGGGGATCTCGAATGATACGGGACGCTCTATTCCGTTGAGATTATCATTGATCCCTGTACCTGAGAGTACAAATAAAGGAGCAGTAACTCGTTTTAAACTCAGTGTTCCGGATAATTTTTCCTGGAATTTTTCTTTCACTTGTTTGATAGCTTGTTCCATATCTTCGGAAGCAAGTGCAGGCTCATAGCCTTGAGGTATAACTAATGACATGTTGTAATTATTTTATTTGTTATTCAATTATAAATTCTCTGTGCTGTCCACCGTATTGGCTTCTGTTTTGTAAATTTTCTTTCCCCCAACGGGGATTTTGTATGCGAGGATAAAGGCAGTAATAAAATTCCATTTCGTATGAGTGTTTTATTAATTTGTTGTTCTGTTTCAAAATGAAACAATTATAATGCAAAAGTAAACTATTTATTTTTATTTCGCAAATATATTTATCTTTTTGAATTTAAATAATATTATTTTTGAACAAAATTATACTTAAAAAACAACAAAGGCTACAAAAATAACAAAGGCCACCCCGATGAGGCGGCCTAATCAAACAAATCTGGTTTTTATCAATTTCAGTAAATTTTTTCCGGATGGCCGGTGGCTTTATTGCTAACTATACCACTTTCCCGTTTCGGGAAGATGGGGAAGGTGGGGATAGAGTAGAGGTGATGCGAAAAAAATGAAAAACAAATCTGCCGTAAGAGTTTCAAATATCTGTGCGGGTTTGTTTTTTAGCTTTTAAATCGTGCAAAATATTCATCTATTTCGGAGCGAAGTTCAATACCTGCCTGCTCAAAGCAATCAAGCAAATCAATGTAGGCGCCTTCTCCACCAAGAAAATCCCAAAATTCTTCGGCGACTTTCAGTTCGTTTTCTAAGTCCAACATTC
>JAIRZF010000118.1 GCA_031267385.1 Dysgonamonadaceae bacterium
GCTCAAACTCTACGGGAAAAAGCGGCGGCAACCGCCAGGTTGTACAAACTCCAGGAAATAAAATCGAACGAAGACAGCATCATCAAATCCAAAGAAAGAGAACCGGCTTTTGCGGCCTATAAAGACAATTATTTTATTACGGGAATACCTCTCAACAAAAAGGTTTCCAGAAGTACTGCCGATACCAAATTCCAGATCAGTATCCGTCAACGGCTTACCAATAGCGTCCTTCCTTTCAATACATTTTTATACCTGACCTATACTCAAAAATCTTTTTGGGATATTTATAAAGAGTCCAGCCCTTTCCACGATGCAAATTACAATCCCGGGATTGGCTTAGGGAAACAGGTCGTTCGTAACGGTCAATTTCTAGGCACCGTGTTCATGCAGGCGGAACATGAATCGAACGGACAAGGGGATTCTATCCTGTCGCGCAGCTGGAATTATTTGAGTTGGGCGGGTAAATTCTTTTTCAATACCTTATCTTCCGTACAACTAAAATTCTGGATCCCATTGGTGGACGGAGGCGCCAATCAGGATCTCCTGGATTACAGAGGACTCCTTGATCTTTCTTTCAATACATTGAGTCCCAACCGGCTATGGTGGTTCACAGTGAATCTCAATCCAAGGAAAGGGATTGGTAATTTTAATGTTGATCTCGGCGTGGGATACCGGTTATCAAGGCGAAACAACCAATACCTCTATACCCAATTTTTCAGTGGCTATGGAGAAGGACTACTTGATTACAACAGATATTCCTGCATGCTGCGGATAGGGATATGTATCAAACCCGATTTTTTCAGCTCATATTAAGAGGGAGAGGGAGTTACAAGGAGTTAAAAGAAGTTAAAGGGAGTTAAAGGAAAACTCCCCTTAACTCCCTTTAACTCCTTATAACTTCTCCTAACTTCCCTTAACTCCTTATAACTCCCTGATCTTGATATTCCTATACCAGCAATTGTACCCATGATCCTGCAGGCCGATATACCCTTCTTTTGCGGGTCCTTCTTTGAATCCCGGCCAATCTCTAAACTTACTTTTTGCTACAATCTCATACCATTCCGGAGTCCAGAGTTCATATGCGACCACTTGTACGCCATTTTGGGTATGAATGGCTTTACCGTTTTCAACACGGATCACAATGGTATTCCATTCGCCGGCCGGATTCGCATTTTGAGGCAATGCCGGAATCATGTCATAAAGAGAACCGGCAAGGTGATTCGTCAGCTTATTATCAGAAGCATACCAATTATCAAGCACCTGAATTTCCGGAGCAGCATAATAAATGGGTTTATCCGGATACTCGACGATGTAATAGAATATTCCGGAGTTTCCTTTTTCTTCTATTTTCCAGTCGATGGATAATTCAAAATTCTTGTATTTCTTCGCTCCAAACAGGATATCTCCGCCTTGTCCACTACCGGCTTTCTCTCCACGTTCAACTTTCATGGCTTCCTGATCGATCTTCCAGTTGGCCGCCATTTGATCGGAATTACATTTTCTCCAACCATCGAACGACTTTCCATCAAATAAAAGCGTCCACCCGGCTTTCTGCTCTTTGGAGGATAGCGTGTTATTTTTTTGCGCTTGTATCCCGGTGATACAGAATACTGCCAATAACAGTGTAAATAATCTTGTCTTCATAAATTAATTTTGTTTTTGGGTTTGTTATAATAATTGATATGATATTTCTAATGACATAGAAATGACAAAGATATAAATTCTATCATTACAAATCAACGACAAATTTTTTCAATTCAGGATTTTTCATCAATTTAGGAACCGAATCACTCACAATCTCAAAAATCGCATCCAACATCTTTTTACGGACATAGTCTTTACTGACAACGAGTGAGACCTCTCTGACAGCAGTCAAATCTTTGAATTCCCGAAGATTTTCCTGTCGTTCTTCACTCAGGGTCATTGCCGACATTTCCGGGATGACCGTCATCCCTGAATTCAAATCCACTATATTGATCAGGGTGTCGATACTGCCGGCCTCATACCGCACAGGAGATTCACCGTTTGAAACATCTTTTTTCATCCGGCAAAGCCGTTCTATCTGTCCCCTCAGGCAATGCACACTTTCCAATAGCCAGACATGCCTGATATCTATCAGATCCAAATTGATTTCCTTTTCATTCCATGCACTATCGGAAGGCGACACATAAGCGTAAAATTTTTCATAATAAACCGGATATTCTATTAGACCGGAATGATTTAACGGACCGGCCATCAGCCCGCCATCCAGTTTACCGGCAAGAATATCACCGACAATATTCGTAGTTGTATTTTCTTTGAGGACGAGCGAAATTTCCTTATGAGACAACTCTCTTCTTCGCAATAATTCCGGAACCAGGTATGGAGCAATGGTAGGTATAACTCCCAAACTGAAACTTCCGGACACCAGACTCTGTTCATTTTCAACGAGTTCTTTTATTTTATTGATTTGCTTCAATGCCGATTTCGCCTGTTCGATAATTTCCCGGCCTATGGTAGTCGGTTCGACCGGAAAATCCGAACGATTAAAAATTTGCACGTTTAATTCTTCCTCCAATCGCCGGATCATCATGCTCAGAGTCGGTTGTGTGATCCGGCAAGCCTCTGCCGCTTTCACAAAATGACGGTACTGATCTACCGCTATTATGTACTCCAATTGTTGAATATTCATGATATATAGATAAAATTTATGCAAAGATAGACATTATTGATTTGATTTATATTATTTATTGCAATATCTTTGCAGAGTCAAAATTAATAAAAAAATTATAATACTATGCAAGCAATTATCAATTCTCAACTCCCCGAGTTCACCGTTCAAGCGTACCAAAACGGAAATTTCAAGACGATCAGTAATAATGATGTTTTGGGTAAATGGGCTATTTTCTTCTTTTATCCTGCAGATTTTACGTTCGTTTGTCCTACCGAATTAGTTGATATGGCTGAAAAATATGCCAAATTTCAAGAATCGGGCGTAGAAATTTATTCCGTCAGTACAGATTCTCACTTTGTTCACAAAGCATGGCACGATGCCTCTGAGACCATCCGTAAAATCAAATATCCCATGTTGGCTGATCCGACCGGAACTTTGAGCCGCTCATTCGGAGTTATGATTGAAGAAGATGGTATGGCTTACCGCGGAACATTTCTTGTAAATCCGGAAGGCCGGATAAAAATTGCAGAAATTCATGATACCGGCATCGGACGTAACGCAGACGAATTGCTTCGCAAAGTAGAAGCAGCTCAATTTGTAGACTCTCATCCCGGAGAAGTTTGTCCTGCAAAATGGAAAAAAGGCGAAGAAACATTAAAACCAAGCATTGATTTGGTTGGAAAAATATAATGACATGCCGGATCAATCTCTAAAAGATCAATTAACAGGCATTTTCAGTTCATTAAAGGCTAAATACACACTCGAGATCACCGTTTCATCCCCTCGCGAGAGTAAGGATGAAATGGTTCATTTATTAAACCAACCGGGTATTTATGCAGCAGGAGATGTGACAACCGTTCCTTACAAACAAATCATTATCGCAATGGGAGAAGGAACCAAAGCTGCATTGTCCGCTTTTGAAGACAGAATAAGGACATAGTAAACATTTTTCGATATTCTCAAAAGAATATTTTCGCCTTTATCTGGTATTTTTTCGTTTTGATACACCTACAGGCCGGTACTGTCACTAATTATTTCATATATTTGTTGCGTATTTTTTTATGAAATAATTTAATTATGTTAAGAAGATTAAGAATAATAACAGCCGCTCTGTTTTTTGTGCTCATAACCCTTCTTTTCTTCGATTTTACAGGAGTGCTGCACAAATGGCTTGGATGGCTGGCAAAAATCCAGCTCATTCCGGTCGTATTATCCGTAAATGGCGTTGTACTTTTTATTCTGATTCTAATCACTCTCCTGTTCGGACGTGTTTATTGTTCGGTAATTTGTCCGCTTGGAATTATGCAGGACGGCATTTCAAATCTATCCGGAAGACGTAAGGGAAAGAAAAACCGATTCCGACATTCGAAAGCAAAATGCGGGTTACGTTACAGCTTTCTTGTCCTGTTTATCGCGGCCATCATAGCCGGAATCAGCGCTGCCGTTTCTCTGCTTGATCCTTACGCCACATACGGACGGATAGTTTCAAGCCTCCCGGCTCCTTTATACCGGTTGGGAAACAATCTATTGGCGTGGTTCGCCGAAAAAGCGGATAGTTACGCCTTTTACTCTACGGAAGTATGGATAAAAAATTGGGTCATACTCGGCATATCGGGTATTACATTGCTTGCCGTCGGATTTTTTGCCTGGTTGAACGGGCGTACGTATTGCAACACCATCTGTCCTGTTGGAACCGCACTCGGATTCCTGTCCCGGTTTTCAATAATCAGGATCACTTTCGATGCGGACAAATGCACTAAATGCGGACGTTGTGAAAGAAATTGCAAAGCATCTTGCTTGGATTCGAAAAAGATGATTGTCGACCATAGCCGTTGTGTCACTTGCTTCAATTGTATCGGAAAATGTAATTTTAATGCTATAAAATACACTTCTGTCCGGATAAAAAAACAGAAATCAGGAGTGGCAGCGGATCATCCTAGCCCCAAGGAGAGGTCACGCCGGAGCCTGCTGGCCGTCACCGGAGCGCTTGCTCTCGCGCAGCTGAGCAAGGCGCAGCAATTATTACAGGTAGACGGAGGACTTGCCGAAATGGAGGACAGGAAAGCCCCGGACAGGAAAATGCCGGTAGTTCCTCCCGGAGCCTTGGGTCTGAAAAACATGCAGACCCATTGTACGGCCTGCCAATTATGCATATCGGTCTGTCCGAACAATATTTTGCGCCCTTCAGTCAAACTGTCCACATTCATGCAGCCGGAAATGTCTTACGACCGGGGCTATTGCCGCCCGGAGTGCACGGAGTGTTCAAAGGTTTGTCCCGCCGGAGCAATAAAGCCCATCACGACAGCCGGTAAAACAGGTATATCCATCGGACATGCCGTGTGGATCAGAGATAATTGTGTGGTAAATACCGATGAAATACAATGTTCCAACTGTGAACGGCATTGTCCGACAAAAGCGATTACGTTGATAGCCCTTGAGCCGGACAATGAAAAAACCTTGAAAACACCCGTGGTCGATAAAGAACTATGCATCGGTTGCGGCGCCTGCGAGTATTTATGTCCTGCACGGCCGTTCAGTGCAATTTATGTCGAAGGAAATGTAAGGCATCATTTGGTTTAAAAGGGAGAAAATTTATGGCAAAGAAAAATAAAAAAGAAATAAACCGCCGCGATTTTCTGAAAGCGGGAGGAATAAGCGCTGTCGCTGCAACCGTAGCGATGACGGGATGCAAACCCAAAACTTCGGTGTCGTCCGGAAGGGGTTCTTCAATCGAAGCGCCAACGGATAAAATGACATACCGCATAAACCATAATACGGGCGACGTGGTATCCCTTCTTGGTTATGGGTGCATGCGCTGGCCTCTCCGGCAAAGAGCGGACGGTGACGGAGAAGAGGTAGACCAGGAAGCGGTGAACGAATTGGTGGATTATGCTATCGCTCATGGCGTTAATTATTTCGATACGGCGCCGGTGTATGTACGGGGCTGGTCGGAAACGGCAACAGGAATTGCCCTTAAACGTCATCCCCGTGAAAAGTTTTTTGTGGCGACGAAAGCATCCAACCAACGTGGAAATAATACCCGCGAGGGGGGAATTGCTATGTATGAAAGGTCTATGCGCGAACTTCAGGTGGACTACCTGGACTATTACCTGCTACACAACGTGGGCGCAAGCCTCGAATCATTCAACGACCGGTTCATTCATACCGGATTACTTGATTATTTTCTCAAAGAACGGGAAGCCGGTCGTATTCGCAACCTTGGCTGGTCGTTTCATGGCGATGTGAAAGTCTTTGATCATATACTGGCGATGGATGTGCATTGGGATTTTGTGCAGATACAGCTTAATTACCAGGATTGGCAGCATGCCGAGGCGCCAAGGAACGTCAATGCGGAATACCTCTATGCGGAACTGCTGAAAAAAAATGTCCCCGTCGTCATCATGGAACCGTTGCTGGGAGGGCGCTTGGCCAGAGTGCCGGTACAAGCCCTTACCATGATGAAAGAAATCCGTCCCGACGACACTGCCGCACAGTGGGCTTTCCGCTATGCAGGCACTCCCGAAAATGTATTGTCCGTGCTCAGCGGGATGGTTTATATGGAGCATTTGCAGGAAAACATCCGTACTTACTCGCCCCTGACGCCACTTAATGAACAGGAATATGAAATGCTGGAACAGGCTACCGACATATTGGTCGATTCGGATTATATACAATGTACCGAATGTCAGTATTGCATGCCTTGTCCCTACGGACTGGATATCCCTGGTGTTTTCGGACACTATAACCGCTGCGTAAGCGCCGGAAGGATACTGAAAAATTCAAATGATGATAATTATCGTAAGGCGCGCCGGGAATTTCTGATCGGCTATGACCGCAGCGTGCCGAAACTAAGGCAGGCCGGCCATTGTATAGCGTGTGATCAATGCCTCCCGAAGTGTCCGCAACGGGTAAATATCACACAGGAGATGCGTCGTGTCGACCAATATGTGGAAGAACTGAGACAAAAATAGATATAGAATCGGGAAATAAATTCAACCGACATGCCGTATAATCAAAAATAAGCATTACCTTTGCAGTTGATTTTAATAGCTTATTATATAGTATGAATATAGAAAGTAAAAATAAAATCAACCGGTTGTTACAGGATAATTATCCCGGAAAGTTGTATTTTTCCGGTAATCTGAAACAAAACGGCTATTCCGACCAACTGCTGAAACAGTATCGAAAGTCGGGATGGTTATCATCCCTGTCCAAAGGAGTTATGTATCGAACAGGCGATAAATTACTGGCTTTTCCCGCTCTTGCCTGTTATAATTCACAATTGGAGAAAAATTTCCATGTTGCAGCTCATTCCGCATTGGAACTATATGGGTTTAACCACTATGTGCCAATGGGGAAACCGGTGTTGATGGTTGGGCATCCCAAAAATCAAGCCGTTCCGGACTGGATGAAAAAAGTGAATTTTGACAGAAGCATGAAGTTCTTTTCGACGGAAACTTTCAAAAAGCCCCAACTGTCCATGCGTAATGTTCAGGGAGTGAATATATTGGTATCATTGCCGGAGCAGGCTTTTTTGGAGTGCCTCCTGTTGACTCCCAGACAGTATTCTTTCATGGATTTATTCTATATCATGGAACAGTTGACGACATTTAATCCGGAATTGTTACAGGAATTATTAGAAGGAACGGATAATCTTAAAGTCAGGAGGCTATTTCTTTACATGGCGGAAAAAGCAGGTCATTATTGGTTTGATTTGCTTGACACCAATAAAATTGACATTGGCGCTGCAAAACATCAGTTGGTAAAAAACGGAGTATATGTACCCAGGTATAAAATAACCATTCCAAAAGAATTATACGATTATGAATGACGACTACAAAAAGCAGGTAAACCTTTTAATAAGAATGATGCCTTCCGTGTACAGAATAGAAGAATTTGCCGTACATGGCGGCACTGCTATTAATTTGTTCCATAAGAATATGCCTCGTTATTCCATCGATATAGACCTGACTTACCTGCTATTGAAAGACAGGGAGCAAAGTTTACAGGAAATAAATGTCCGTTTGCTTGAACTCAAGCAATATATAGAGAAATCCATTCCCGGCATAAAGATTATTCCCAAACTTTCCACCTGGAAACTATTGTGCCATGGGCAGAACTTCGGTCAAGATAGAAGTCAACGGGACTAAGAGAGGAATACTTGGAGATGTCGAATATAAAATGCTCTGCCGGAAAGCGGAACTGGAGTTCGGCATGACATGCAGAGCCAGAATTGTCCCGTTTGCTCAACTATATGGAGGAAAGATAGCGGCTGCACTCAGCCGTCAGCATCCCCGTGATTTATTTGATTGCAGACACATGGAAATAAAATCGCTTGAGGAGATAAAGGACGGAATAATGCTTTGCCTTTTAGGTAGTGACAAGCCGATAATAGAATCGTTACAGCCTAATGCCGTAAACCAATTGGAAGCATTGGAGAATCAGTTTGACGGCATGTCCGATATTCCTTTCAGTTACAATGATTTTGAAAAATCGCGTAAAGACCTGATTGGGAGGATAAATAAAATGCTTGATAAAAATGATAAAAATTTTCTCGTTTCATTCGAACAAGGCGAACCTAACTGGAGTAAATGCTGTGCAGGAGATTTGAGTAAATATCCTTCCGTTAAATGGAAACTGCAAAATATACTTAAATTGAAAGAAATCAATACTCAAAAGCATAAAGATGGAATAGAAAAACTCTCAGCTTTCTTCTTCCATGCATAAAGGTCTTAAATCAACTGAAAAACAGAAATTTCAAGGAGACAGGTAGAAAACGACATTGACTAATTCCGCATTTACTGCTTTTATAGCATTATTCCCAAATACTTAAACACGGAGTAACACGGAGTTTTTTTTCACGGAGTATACGGAGTTTTAAAAAAATAAGAAAAAAGGGGAAAGGCTGTCCCACATCATTGTGAAACAGCCTTCCCCTTTTTGTAAAATTAACGATTTATTAAAACCTCTGTGTAACTCTGTGTAACTTCCGTGTAACTCTGTGTTAAAAAAATCGTCTATTTTCTGATCACCTTGTAGGTCTTGCCATTGTACTGCAACACGTACACTCCCCTGGCATAACCTGCCAGGTCGATCGTTGTGACGCCCTCGCGTGCCGGGTAGGTACGGCTTGATGAGCCGGTAACACCGGTCACCCGGATAGATTGTCCGGAATGTGTATTCGTTACATTCACCAGGCCTGAAGTCGGATTCGGATAAACCCGGACGGAACCGTCCGTGACATCCTCTGTTCCGGTTGGGTAGTTCACCTCGACAGTCCGGATGAGTTCCCGCACACCGCAAGGATGTTCCAGACTGACCGTGAGTGTTCCCGTACCTATTGAGCGTTTTCCGAAAGTGATCCGGGTTTCGTTTTCGCCGATACCGCCTGCGGATTGAGAGAACGTCACGTCGTCCCGGTCGTAACTCCAGCTGTATTGCGTCACATCGGAATAGCCTGCCAGACGGACGAGGTAAGTCTTACCCGTTTCCACCCGGTCCGGGAAGTTCGCGAACTTCAGGGTTTCAG
>JAIRZF010000009.1 GCA_031267385.1 Dysgonamonadaceae bacterium
TTTATTGACAAGGTACATTTACCCAACATCTGCCTATCAAAACCCCAATATAAATATCAAAACCCTAAATAAACAAATGTTATTGTTGTACTACGTTGAATGAAATAATGTCAAAGATCTATTTTCTCCCAAAAGAGGGAAAGCGGGTACAAAGGTAACACAAATTTTAACTCGAACAAAATTTTATCGAAAAAAAATCATATTATTTTATTCCAACATTTCACTGTCTCTTCCTCTCTCGGAAAGCGGATGCAAAGGTAAAGCGTTTTTTTGTAATTCCAAACAAATCACCTCATTTTTTACATGTTATTTATTTAAGTTGCTATTAACCAAATGAATATTTTTTAACATTAATCTGTTAAATATTCGGTCTTGTAAATTCGAAATAGCAAAAAGAAACCGGAAATGACTAACGGGCCGAATATAATTCCCCAAAAACCGAACAAATTCATGCCTAAAATAATTCCGAAAATTGCAGTTAAGGGATGTACATCAGCATATTTTTTCAGAAAGACCATTCTGATCACATTATCTACACTGGAGATGATCACCGCTCCATATATGATCAGGACGATTCCCTGCCAGATAAAACCTCCGAACAACAAATTCACAGATAAAGGCAGCCAGATTCCGGCGGTACCGATTACAGGGATAAGTCCGAATACTCCGGTTAATAATCCCCAGACAATTGGATTTCCGGCGCCAAGTATCCAATATGCTAAACCTGCAAATATGGCCTGACCTATCAATATCACGGAAATTCCAATGGAATTACTGACCACCATGTTTTGAGTTTCTTTTTTTAATAAATCAATACTACCTTTTTTTAACGGTAAATTATTCCCGACTAAATCTTCCATTTTTTTACTCTCCTGAAGCATAAAAAACAGGATAAAGATCATCATCATACCATTAGTCAGAATACTCCCTGCCTTTGAAAATATACTGGGGAGAAAATTTCCCGCCGACCTGATAGCCTGATCTACCACATCTGTAGAAAATATATTGTATCCGGTCTTGTCCAAAATGGCTTCGCGAATTTGATTCACATTATCAATCACTACCTGAGGCTGAAAATTTTTCACTTCTGAAAAAACGATTCCGAATACAGTTCCTCCGATAACAAATACGATCAAAACGGTCGCCAACAACAGTGTCGAGGTGGCAAGTAATTTATTCCATCCTTTCTCAACCATTTTCCGGTGAGTAGTCCGCAACAATACATACAACGTAAATGCTCCCAAAAACGAACTAAAAAAATAGTCCAATTTTGCGATTATTAAAATAAAAGCAGCTACCAGGATAATTACGAATGAAATTTGCTTGATTGCCTGATTGAGTTGTTTTCCCGTCATTACATTATACCTCTTTCCCGAAGCTTAAGTTGCCATTTCCAACAGGAACGAAGCGTATCTTCGAGAGTTTCCTTAGCTGTCCAGCCCAGGACATTGTTCGCATGAGCCGGATTTGCCCATACTTTTTCAATGTCTCCTTCCCTTCGTCCGACAATCTTGTACGGCACTTTTACTCCTGTTGCTTTTTCAAACGAATTTATTAATTCCAGTACGGAAACTCCACGGCCGGTACCTAAATTGAAAGTTTCGACATCAGCTTCCGACTGACCTTTCAGCATACGATCAACGGCAATCACGTGAGCTTTAGCCAGGTCTACGACATTGATATAATCACGGATACAGGAACCGTCAGGTGTGTCATAGTCATCTCCAAAGACACTCAATTCTCCACGGATACCCATTGCCGCTTGAGTGAGAAAAGGCACAAGGTTCTGAGGCACGCCATTGGGTAATTCTCCGATTTCGGCGGTAGGATGCGCTCCTATCGGATTAAAATAACGCAATATGATACTTTTATACGGGATTTTTGAATATATGGTATCCCGGATGATTTCCTCATTGATCTGTTTTGTGTTACCATAAGGTGATAATGCAGGCTTGATCGGTGCATTTTCGTCTACGGGAAGTATATCCGGCTGACCATAAACGGTACATGAAGAAGAGAATACAATACCTTTTACATGATATAAAGGCATCAATTCCAAAAGATTAATTAAAGAAACCAGATTATTTCTGTAATACAATAATGGTTTGTGAACCGATTCTCCAACAGCCTTACTGGCAGCAAAATGGATAATTCCCTTTATTCCGGGATACTTATCAAACAATTCTTTCAAACCGTTACAATCATTACAATCAAGGATTTCAAAAGCGGGGCGAATTCCGGAAATTTTCTCTATTCCATCAATCACATCTACATTTGAGTTTGAAAGGTTATCTATTACAACAACCTCATATCCGGCACTTTGCAATTCAATAACTGTATGGGAACCGATATATCCGGCTCCTCCGGTAACTAAAATCTTATCTTTCATTTTTATTTATTTTTAAAAACGCAAAGATAAGGTTTTAAGTTTAGAGATTTGAAAGATAAATTGAGTTTTTTTTCTTTACAATCAAACGATACCGTTGAATCCCATAAAAGCCATAGCCAGAATACCTGCTGTTATTAAAGCAATAGGAATTCCCTGCATCGCTTTGGGGGTCCGGGTCAAAGAAAGTTGTTCCCGGATGCCGGAAAAAATAATCAACGCCAGCCCGAAACCAACGGCGGAAGAGATGGCAAAAACGATAGACGACAACAAAGTATAATCTTTTTGTATCACCATAATGGCAACTCCAAGGATAGTACAGTTTGTAGTGATTAGAGGAAGGAATACTCCCAATGCCTGATAAAGCGCCGGAGAAACTTTTTTCAGTATTATCTCCACCATTTGCACTAATGCCGCAATGATCAGGATGAAAGAAATCGTCTGCATAAATCCTAATCCCAAAGGATCTAATACCAATTTCTGCATCAGATAAGTCGTAAGTGTGGATATGGTCATTACGAATGCCACAGCAGCAGACATTCCTACGGCAGTTTCAACTTTTTTGGATACTCCCAGAAACGGGCAAATACCTAAAAACTGCGCCAATACAATATTATTGACAAATACGGCGGCGATAAATATGATGATGTATTCCATTAACTCTTTATTTTATTTATGATTGCAATTAAAAATCCTAACACAATAAATGCTCCCGGAGCCAACACAAAGATCAAAGATCCGAAATTTTCAGGATATACCGTCAAAGAGAACATTTTTCCCGTACCTAATAATTCACGACAAGCGCCCAAAAGAGTTAAAGCCAAGGTAAAACCCAAGCCAATCCCTATTCCGTCGAACATGGAAGGAATGACTTTATTTTTTGCCGCATAGGCTTCTGCTCTTCCCAAAACGATACAATTCACGACAATAAGTGGAATAAACAATCCCAAACCGGCATATAAAGCCGGAATAAAAGCCTCCATCAGCATCTGCACGACTGTTACAAAGGCTGCAATCAGTACAATATATGCAGGGATACGAACCTGATCCGGGATCAGATTTTTCATAGATGAGATGGTCATATTGGAACAGATAAGTACGAATGTAGTTGCCAATCCCATGGCCATACCATTAAGGGCAGAAGAGGTGGTTCCTAAAGTCGGACACATTCCAAGCAACAAAACGAATGTCGGATTTTCCCCGATGATACCGTTGGTTAATATTTTAAGATTATTTTTCATTCTTGAAAAAAATTTACATTGTTTGTTTATTCTTCATTCGCATTTTTACTGTTTTCCCGTTGCTCCGGAGACCCCATCGCCTGAGGTTGTCGTCGCCCCGGAACTTGCATCACTGATATTTCCCGAATATGCGGCATATGCACGGTTAATGGCGTCCAAAAATGCACGGGAAGATATTGTTGCAGCAGTGATGGCGTCTACGGTTCCACCATCTTTAGAGACTTTCAGAACACCTTCTTTCATATCGGAACCGATGATATTCTGACGATTTTTATCCTGTTTAAACCAGAATCCCATCTTATCGCCTAAACCCGGCGTTTCCGCGTGTTGCAGAACAACATAATTCAACAATTTACCTTCAACATTGAATCCGGCTATTATTTTTACTTCTCCGCCAAAGCCATTCATTGAATTCGACTCGATCGCAGCCCCTATGTCTTTTCCTTCTTTTTTTGCAGGATAAATTTTTAGAGAATCCGCATCATTGATCTTTGTCCAGAAAGCTTCCTCCGCCGGGGAATTATCGAATTCAGGAACGACTTCCCGGATTGCATTTTCCAGTTTTATTTTCTTGGAATCTTCGATAGGCCCTTTCGTGTATTCATTTACCATAGCCAATATAGTACCTGCTACAAGGCAGATTATAAATAACGAAAGGAACATATTTATTAAAGATGATTTTAATTTAGCCATTTTTCACAACCTCCCCGAATCGTTTGGATTTAACATACGTATTAATAAGAGGAGTAAATGCATTCATAATGAGAATTGCAAAAGAAACTCCTTCGGGATAGGATCCGAAATAACGTATTACTGAAGTCAACAGCCCTGTTCCAATTGCATATATGATCATACCGTTTTTATTCATGGGCGATGTAACATAATCCGTAGCCATAAAAATAGCTCCCAGAAGTAATCCTCCGGAAAGTGTCTGATACAATGGATTAATGTATGTTTCCGGATTAACCAGATGCATCGTTGTAGCAAAGATAACAACCGTAAGTACCGTAATCACAGGGATATGCCATGTTATGATTTTCTTCCACAGCATATAAAGGAAACCTATGATCAGGGCGACAGCGCTCACCTCGCCCATACTTCCGCCTATTTTACCCAGAATCATTGAGCTATAGGACGGAATATCGCCAAAATGTCCTTTGATCATTGCCAATGTTGTTGCTCCGGTAGTCGCATCGACATAAGTCATCGGGAAGAATCCGGGTTC
>JAIRZF010000162.1 GCA_031267385.1 Dysgonamonadaceae bacterium
AAAACAATGCTCGAACGTTTCAATCTGACCGCCGAAGAAGTTCAGGGGATACACAACGGTATTATATATTCGGTACTGGACGATAAGGGAAACAAAGCGGGACGAATGATGAAATCGTCCTCATTCGGAAAATATGCCGGCTATGATGCTCTCGAAAAGCACTTTGAAGAATCAAAACTTGCTGTCGAAAAGAAAAATATTCGGGAAACGTTACGGCCGGTAATAGCCGTGCGATGCGGAAAGCGGGTAATATCGAGGAATTTAAGTTGTTGATGAAAAAAGAAAATATCGGTGTGATTTTCCGAAAGAATGACCAAAAACGGATTTATGGCGTTACATTCATTGACTATCAAAACCGCACAGTCCTGAACGGCTCGCGATTGGGAAAGGAGTTTTCAGCGAATGTATTCAATGACTTGTTTAACAATCCTGAAAAACAAATTGCTCATGGTGTTTTAGATGGCAGTCCAAAACAAACGGGACAAACGCATCAACATATAAATTCTGATTCGCCTTTGGGTTCGGTATTCGGGCTGTTGGACATGCCGCAATCCGGCGATGATTATGAAGAAGCCGCCTTTGTCCATGAACAGGAATTTCAAAATAGAAAACGGCGGTTGAAAGCAAAAAGAAAAACAGGACGAAAGATTTGATTTTAAGCATATTGACAAAATACAAACGATTATTTCCTCCAATTTTTCAAACGTTTCTCCATTTCAAATACTAATTCGGTGTTATTCTGGTACATGATATTTGTTCGTATCAGCAATTCCAGTTTGTCAGCGGCATCCAACGGTAAAAGAGAACCACATTCGGTCAATCTGTCAAATATCCAAAGCATTCCATGATACTCGACAGATTTTTTCCTCGCGTAAATTCTTACGGCTTTATCACTGCTTAAAACCATTGCATCTATTTTTTCGGCAAGATACAATACGGTTTTATCATTTTCGGATAACGATTTCGGATAGTTTTGTCTTCGCATGTTTATTCTGTCTTCCGCTGATATGTTGTGAATTGTCAGTTTCCCAACAGAATGAAATGCCGATAGAATGTCTTGCTGGTGCGCGTACAGTTCATTAAAAACATCCAGAGAAGTGTGTATCTCCAATTCCAAAGAAAAAAGAAGATTTGTCAGCTTTAAATCATGCAAGTCTATAAAAATGCAAGCATCCGTAATTGCAATTTTCATTGTACGGTGGTAATTTGTTGACGAAAATCAATCAGCGACTGATTATTCAATACTGCCGCTTTGTTAACGGAAATAAGTTCTTCTGCTAATGCCCTGAATAAAAGCTGAATAAAACGGTTGGACTCTTCCAGTCCGGCATATTGTACAGGTTCCGTAATTTTCCATCCATTGCGTACAATGATAAACATTAACTGATTTGAATGGCTTTCGGAAATAATATGAAGGTCTTTACATCTGTAGATTAGCGCCTGAATGGAAATGCCGTACTGTTTTTTCAGTTCTCCCAATTCCTGAATAAACAGTTTCTTGCGGGATATTCCCAATTCTTTTTGAATAGCAACTTTCGGAATAAGCATTGTTGCCGCAAACTGGTGACAATATTTTTCCTTTATTTTATCCGGCAGATTGCCTAACGGAAGCAATAAATGTCCCAATTCATGCAATACGGTAAATCGAATCCTGTCTGCCGACTTCAAACGAATCCTGTTTATCACAATGACGGGAATCGTCCGGTTAAGCCATGTCTGCATCCCGTCAAAACTGTCTTCCGAATTTACCGAAACGACTTTAATATGATTGTCTTCCAATAACTCAATCGTATTGTAAATGGGGTCTGCCCCCAAATGCCAGGAATTTCTCACTTTTGATGCGGCCTTTTCAATATCCTCAAATGAGGATATGACGGGAAAATCTTTTAACGGATTCTCAAAAACGGTTTCGATACCTAAAATATCTTCCAGTTCCAAGTATCTGGATAATACATCTTTGGTTGATTCGACTATTTTATTTTGCTCTTTTACGGGTAGTTTTGTCAATTTTCGAAACTCCAGTTCTCCCAATTCAATTCTTGTATCCCTGAAGAAAAAATCGGGTTGTACATTAAGAACTTTGCTTAAATGATTAATCATATCGCTATCAGGAATCACTTCGCCTTTTTCATATTTATGCAGCGCCTGTCGCGATATTTTATTATCCAATGCATTCGCCAAATCTTGCAGCGAAAACCCGTTCAAGATACGGGCAGATTTAAATCTTTCCGAGAATAACTTATTCATATATAAATATTTCCTTTCGATATTATAAAATTAAACCTCCTTATTTAGTTGACAAAGATACTGTATTTATTTTGAATTGTCAATCTGTCAGAGCATTTTTATTGTCAGAGAAACAATATGACAAACCTGACAATATGTCCTGAAAATGGAGCTGCGGTTGACATCTGTCGCATTTGGCGCCTAATTTGTCAACCATTCAGCAGAGATTTAAACAAAAGAATATAAACGTATAAAATTAGGATTCATGAAATATAAAATTGCAGGGATAATTCTGACGGTATTGCTTACTGCATCATGTGCTTCGATTCCCGGGGAAACAGTTACTTTGTCCAGGGCGATAGGGACAGACCTGCAGGTTCTACGCGGTTCACATTGTAACATTGTCCAAATGTATTATGGCAAGATAAAAACGGATATAAGTACATTCATTGACGAGGTATATGCCCCGTATGTTGTCCATCACGTATTGCAGGCCGAATTGGATAAACATAAAAACGGAGAATCTTCCCTGTACGGTATTATAGATACTGCAGGAAAAACACGGGGAAGACATGAAATGGAAGAAGCGTTGAATGTAGTAATGGAATTTCAGGAAGCAGCAAACGCCCAAATAACAGCCAAAAGGAATGAATTGCTCCAGCCAGTTTTGATACAGGAAAGAGAAGTATTAAATGCAATCGACCTTTCTTATCAAAATATAATCTATGCAAATTCAACGCTTACCACCTATTTAACTTATCTTCGCAAAGTCGGGGAAAGCCAAAGAGAAGTTCTTTCTGCTACCGCTCTTGAAGGATTAGATATATCGGTAACCGACAAACTGGTAAAATTATCCGAACTGGTAGATACGGCTCTTAAACAAGGAGATAGAATTGACGTTAAGGCAGATGCGGCATATCAACAAATCGAAGAAATTATCAATAAAATCAAAGAAATAACTAATAATATAAAAAATGAAAGACAATAGGTTTACCAAATTATTTGACGAAGCGGATGTCGCATTCGACGGATTATATTCAAATGAATTAAAGGCGCTAAAAGGATTGTCCAAAGAAGCTATTAACGCTATCATTCCGGGTACGGACGGGTTGCAGGTCTATCAATCACTAATAGATGCAGTAGAAAAAGCCTCCGGGGAGAATCTGTCTCAAGCGCAACTCATTTCCAACATAAAAGGGTTGGGGGACAAGGCCATTAAAATCGCAAAAAAGATACCTTATTTTGCAGCACTGTTATAAAATCGCCTTATGATATTATATATAAGCAGGAATCAATCCACCTGCATGGTTCGGATTGGAAACAAAAAATGAAAGGTATGGCCAAGAAAGTAACCGGGAAAGCCGCGGCTTCTGCCGCCTCGAAAGTTTTGAGAGACGGACGCACAAGCACGACAAGTAAAACCGCTGCCGGAAGTGCTCTTTCTCAAAGAGAAACGGGTGGAAAGAAAAAGTAAGGTGGTAAGGGTGGGGAAATAGAATCATTCCCCACCCTTCGTTTTCACGTTTTCATCAAAGTGTTTTTTATCCCAATAATTGCCGTGACTGTAAACAAATTCCTTGACGTCTGAGGCTTTGTAGTAGATTTTTTGACCGTACTTCAAAAAGGGCAAACCACCCTCGCTCCGGTAGCGTTGCAGGGTACGCGGACTGATGTGCAGCATCAGGCACAAATCCTGATTGTCCAGCAGTTTTTCGTCCCTGTCGAAAACATCGCTGGTATGAATGAACGATTTCAGGTCTTTGCCTATCTCGTTCAGCTTTTTGGAGAGTTTCTCCATCCACTCGTTGAAACAGTTGTCGTTTACAAACATGGTAATCTAATTCTTAAAATTCCATGCATCACTATTAATGCAAACACAAAAGTATATACGAATTTTTTGGAAATAAAGCAAATTTGATCAAGTGCCCGCATGTTGCTTCGATGTGGCAGCGGTTTGCTTCTGTCGGTCAGGAGAAAAGACCTGTTTTTAATATTTGAATCTTTTAAAATACGAATAAAAGCAAGCCTCCCTTTCCCCTTTTTCTTCCTCGAAAACGGGTGAAAAACACCATTCGTGACACGAAAAACATACGATTTTAACTGATTCGATCAAAAATTGTGTCTGAATTAAATAAAATTATTATAATTGATGCAAAATAAAGCGTGGTTCAGGCACAAAAACAAAGAAACTTTCCGGTTTTATCATGCAAGAAAAGAAAAATACAAAAGAAGACATTCTCCGGCAGCTGTATCATCATGCCGCCACATTTTGGGGCATCCGGGATATAGAAGACCTGGATCCCCTCGTGCAGATGCTCATGCAAGGCCTCGCCTCACTGGTCTATGATACCCGCAATGAAATAAATGAAATGTCCGTTCGGGTTCTCGAATCGCTGGCAAGCGTACTGACGCCAAGCGTGCTCACCAACCCCTTCCCCGCGCACTCCGTCGCGCAGGCCTCTCCAACCGAGCCGGTATTTTTCCTGGACAGAAAAAATACTTTCTTTGACAAGAAAATACCTCCGGAATTACGGGAAAGAGGAATAAAATCCCTGTCTTTTGCCCCCGTGAAACGGGTAAGGCTGGTCTCCGGAAAAATCAAATACCTGATATGCGAACGCGATTTCTACCGGATGGAAAACGGAGAAAGGCGGCCGGCGGGACAAGCCCGTACCCCGGGCGAAAAAACAAATTATACATTATGGATAGGCCTGGATTTGCACCCGGAGGTAGAAACGCTTCGGGGACTTTCTTTTTATATTGATTTTCCCCACGCGGTCAACAAGTATGATAAATACAGCGTTTTACCGTACAGCAAGTGGAGCGCCGGGGGACAACCGCTTGAAATAAGAGCCGGCCTCCCGTCTCTGCACGAGGAAAACGGGGACGGCGCGCTTTTCCCCGAACATGACCCGTTGAACAGGATAGATAAAACCATCGCCGACATTTACAATGTACAATTCCTCACCGTGGCCGGCGACGTCCGGTTACAGGCAATCCCCCGGGAGCCATTCCCGGTGGAAATAACAGGATTGTTTCCCGAACACGTTACCGGTCAAACAGAACCCTGTTATTGGATAAAGGCCGTATTCCCGGCGTATATCACCATGCAGGACATTCATGACATGACAGTCCATATCAATACCTTTCCCGTGGCCCAAAAGACGCTTTATTCCATTACGCATAACATGGCCGGCAGGGGTTTAACCGGTATTATCCCGCTCCGGACACAGCACGAGGGAGAATACTTTATCGGCGTCGAACAGCTCGACGATTCCTCCGGGGACATATACAGAGCGCTGCCCTATACTACCGGACAAAACCGGCAGACGGGAACGTACAGCATCAAGCGCGGAGGAATCGAACGCTTTGACCGGCGGGATGCAAGCGAGTTAATGGAACGGCTCATTGACCGGCTGCGCGACGAGGCGGCCGCCTTCTCCTCCCTGGACGCGGATAGCCTGCGCGGCGCTATCGGCCGGATGCAGGAAAACTTAAGGCAGCTTGAGATCAAATATGAAGACAATCCGGTAAGGGGATTTTCCATACCCGATTACCTGTTGCTGAACAGGGACAGGGATAACCATGCCGAAATCCTGTTCGCGGAATACTGGGCGACACACTGCGAAACGGCAAACGGCCTGCGTGCCGGAAGAATACTGGAACCTTCGGCTTCCCTGCCGGTCGCAAAAGATTCCTGCCGGTTGGCGAGCGCCACAAGGGGCGGAAAATTCCCGGCGGATATATCCGGCAAAATGGACGCCTTCCGTTATGCGCTTACCGCCCGCGACCAGTTGGTTACACGGGAAGACATCGTGAATTTTTTCCGCTACGAGCTGAGAAGCAAGGTTATGGAGGTCAATGTGACAAAGGGAGTGGCCGTAAGCTCCAGGCCGAAGGAAGGACTGATACGCACGACCGACATATACCTGACGCCAAGCCCCGGCTATGAAGCAATCATCGCCGAAATGCAAAGCGACCTGCTGGTCATGCTGCGCGGCAAATCGCCGGACACGTACAATTTCCGGATCATTGTTGAAAATAAAAACTAAAAAACACAATACTTATGAATCAGACAAAAGCAATACTGACTATCGACAGACTGGATTCCAAACCTTTGGAATTTGTCTCCCTGAGCTTGACCAGTGCTTCAACGATCATCACCGGGTAAAGATTGTGGTGGACATGGAGCACATCGGGGAAAACGTCTTTGCCTCCCCCATGCAGAAAACCTCGCTTGTCAATGAAAAGGTAATCATCGACATTCAGGAGGGTAACGATGAAATTAACACCTACACCTTTTCGGGAATTATCACCGATGTGCAGGTAGAGCTGGACAGGGGCGACCACGGCTTTCTGCACATTTACGCGGCCTCGCCCACCATTGAACTGGAGCGGGGAAAGATGCTGCAAACTTTCTCAGACACGGATCTTTCACGGATCGTGGATGAGGTGGCGACCGATGCCCATTTCAAAATTGTCAAAGACCCGAAGCACACGGCGGATTTGAAATTCTCGATGCAATACAAGGAAACGGATTTCCAGTACCTCAGGCGGCTTGCCCGGATGTACGGCGAGATGCTCCATTATTCGGGAGAGGCGCTCATGTTCGGGAAATACACTCCCCGTCCGGCGGTAAAGGTGACCTACGGGCATGACCTGATCGAGGTAAAACTCGGAACGAAACTGATTGCCAACACGTTCAGTCAGTATTACCACACCGCTGATTTTGAGAAGTCGCCCTACGAGCATCCGTTGTCCAAGCCCGGAACGTTTGCCGGGGACGCCAACGCCCAGGCCACGCGGATGAACCTGCTGCGCAAGCCGGACATGCCGGTGGATGTGCCCGTGTGGGACGAAGGCGGCTTGCAGGAATTGACCGGGATGCGCAAGGAGCGGAACTATACCGACATGTTTCACGTGACGGGACGCACGAACGTGTACCGGGTTCGCATCGGCGGGATGCTGGAGATAGACTTCCACGGCAAGATGCTGGTGGAGGACAGGCCGGGAACATTGCGGGTAATCCGCGTCAAGCATGTCTTCGACGCCAACGAGCGCTACTACAACGAGTTTGACGCCGTACCGGCGGAGTTTGACCGTATTCCCTGCCCGGATATGGATTTCCCGGTGGCGAGCGCCCTGCCGGCAAAAGTGGTGGCCAATGAAGACCCGGACGGCTTGGGAAAAGTCCAGGTGAAGTTTGATTTCGACAAGCGGGATTGCGATTACTGGCTGCCGGTGATGATGCCCGAAGCGGGCGGCCCCCAAAATCGCGGATACATATTTGTGCCGGAGGTAAATGACAAGGTTTTAATTTCATTTTTTGACGGCAACCCGGAGTTTCCGTTTGTAATGGGTTCGATGTTTCACGGGAAGAATGGGAAGGGAATCGGAGGTGGTGCAGGGAATCATATCAAATCCATGAGGGATAAAAGCGGCTCGGAAGTCGTGCTTAATACGCAGGACGGCAGTGCGGCGATTAAGGATAAAAACGGTTCGGACAGTAAGATAAAACTGGATGGAAGCAAAAATATTACCATTGATGCCGATACTTCGATTACGATTAATATTGGGAAAGGGCAGTGTATCTTCAAAATTGATAAAGAAGGGGTTGCAACAGTAGATACGAAGAATATGTTTAAAGTGACTGTCGGCGGTAGTACTTTGACAATGACGCCAAACGATGTTTCGATTAAGACAAAATCAACAATGATAGAAGCCGGCACAAATTCAATATCCGGCACAAATCATATAACAGGAGGAGATACAAAAATAGACGGAGGTAATGTATTTGTAAATTAAACCGGTATGGGAATTTTTGATAAAAAAAGAATAGAGTTCAAGAAGCCGTTCATGGAGAAGTACCGTTTGACTGTAACTTCTGATATTCAAACAGGGAACATGTCGATTAAGAGCAAAGCCGTTATCCGGTGGGAAGTAAAGGTTAAATCAATTAATGAGAAATATATCAATCTCGAAATTATTACGCTTGATAATGAATTGATTGAATACAACAACCCGCTGATTAAAAGCATGGCGGATATGAATAAAGTCCTTTCCGGCATGTGGTCTGAGCTTGACCTAATTCTTGACAGGGATTACGAGTTGGTGAAAATAAATAATCTGGAACTGCTTAAAGAAAAATGGGAAAGGATAAAATCCGAAATGAAAAACATGCTAAGCGAAGAGCCGGAATTGATTTCAAATGTCATCAATTTGAATGATAAAAATTTTGAGAATCCGGATGTGGTTGTCAGTCTTATACAAAAAAGTGAATTTTTCCTGATTTACTTTCATCATGTATTCGGCAAGACCGACCATTCGATAAGCGGTAAGGTAAAGAACAAGAACATCTTTAATACGGCTTTAATGGACTGGTCATATAAAGTTGACAGGATTAATATGGATGATGGCGATACATGCCTGTTTGATGTGGAAGGATATGTGGAAACCAGCCTGAACAGGAGCTGGATAAAGGAATTTTATAAAGCGTTTACCCATCTTGACCTGGACAAAACTCAACCGGTAATGACCGAAAAAGGAAAATACCTGATAGATGCGGAGACCGGAAAAATAATCAAGGCATATTTGGAGAAGAAGGAAATCGCCCATCCCCGGATACTACATGGTACTACCCGCTATGAACTGCAATTGGATGGAACGGCAAAGAAGGAGCAGGTATTCAGTCCGGTTCAAATCCGGCAGGAAACGGCCTTTGAAGCGTCCAAAGGATATGATCCCCCCCGTTCATTAATTATTGACGACTAAAAACAGGAAAATAACATGGCAAACAAGATAATTACGGAAGACGATTTCTTCCAGTGCTCCGGCGGAATGATGCCATCACCTTTTCAATCCAAACAGTTGATTGTAAAAAAGACTGATTCGGCCAAATATATCACAAAAATGGATATAAGTACCTTAAGTTGGGTGGATTTTGGATGTAAAAAGGTTATGTTGCTTTATGCAGTAGTGGCGGCGGTAGCGGCGCTTGTGGCGGCATTGTGTGTAGCCACGGGAGGAGCAGCCCTGATAGCAATCTGTGCCATTGCCGGCGCAGCTGGAGCAGCATTGGGAGCGGTAATAGGCACGCTTATTTGCGGACAACTGGTTGCTCCCACACGCAAATGGCTGGGAAGCAAGAGCAATTTTCAGATATTGGGAATTGATACGATTACAGGCGACCACTACATGGAATGTGATGCCTTTGTCATGTTAGGAATGTCGCCTGAATTTATTACCTTTGCACCGAATATCAAAAGTTGGGGGCAGGCCATAGCGTCGGGGGTTGCCAACTTTATCGGTAAGATCTTTGAAGGAATGATGGCAGGGGCTTTGATAGGCACCACGGGAGCGGCTCTAAGCGGACTGGCGGGAGCGGGTATAACCGGAGGCTGGTCTGGTGTTGGCAGGGCTGTTTTGCAGTTCGCTAAATCAATGCCTAAAAATTTTGTCGGTAATATTGTCGAAAGTTTTTCCGGCTTTGGTTTGGGAATGCGGGGCGTTATGGCCGGGCAAAACGTGCTTGCCACTTATGGCGAAACGGGGGAAATGAGCGCCGAAACTTTTGACAAAGCCGTAAGTGACGGCTTTTGGAGCATGGAAACCGGCTCGGTTGAAAGTGTTAAAAATATATTTTCCGGCCAGGGAACATGGCAGGATTACGGCGGCGTCGTTTTGATGTTTTCACCAGTTGGCGAAGGTAAAAAAGAACTGGAAGACAGTTTGTTCGGCAAAACGGATGACTTGGCAAACAGAGCAGATGATGCAGATATTTCCGGTAAAGTGGATGACGCAGATGGACAAACGAAGGACGGAGAAGATGTTACTGTAAGGCGGCAGGCGGATGCGGAAGCACCTAAAAAAGAGGGAGGTAGCGATGCTTATGAAATGGGAAAGAGCAAAAACCCTGAGCAGTTAATTCAAGAACAAAGAGTAGCAGATGTTGAAAACGGCACTACTCTGTTGGAAGGATATGGAGAGAAAAAAGGAAACTATACAAGAAAGGGAAACTATGGGGAGATGAAGACAGATATCTACATGGAAAACATTACAGAATTAAATGGGAAAGATGTAGAAATACGAAGAATCAGTGAAGACCGTGTAGTAGATGTAGACCAAAAAGGGCATCAAGGTATCGACGGGGTTTACGAAAATACAAATCCTCCTCCTAAATATATCATTGTTGAAAGCAAATATGGTAGTAGCGATTTGAATCCAAATACTAGTGATGGACCTCAAATGAGTGATCCTTGGGTTGACAGAAGGCTTGATGATGCTGTTGGCGAAGTTAAAGCAGACGAAATAAGAACAAATCTGGGTGGATATGAAAGAGTTTTAAGTCAAATTGACAAGAATACTGGAGAAGTAACCTTAAGTAGAATAGATACAGGTGGAAATGTAACAGGCCAATGGCCATAAATTTTATATTATGACAAGAAATGAAATAAAATCAAAGGATTATTTTAACGATTATATTGAACGTCAATTGAACCGTATTTCTAAATATGTTGATGCAATTCACATAAACAATTACGAAGTAGAGCAGTTAAAAAACCTTCGTTCCTCTATTTGTGATATTAGTTTACATGAATTAATCGCAGAATATTCCAGAGGGGATAATGTTGAAAAAATAAAAGATACTTATTGTCGGTTAATATTAACATTTGAAGAAGGATGGAAAAATGTGGGAGGATATGTTCATATGCTCTGGATGCTGTCAATCGGGGTGCTTCTTGAGGTAAATGACCATGATTTTCACAAATTGATTAAACTTGTTGACAGTAGCCACATGAAAGACTATCTGATTGATTATCTAATATCAAACAAAATAGACAATAGAAAAATAAGTTCGAAAGTTATGTTTGAAGACCCTTATAAAAGAATGGTTGATATAACAAAAATGGATAAGAATTTGGCTCAAGCAAATATGTATCAATATTTAGAGAAATATTGGTACAAAGGGCATAGTGACAGTTATTGGTATGGTAATCATCAAAGTAAACATAATACTTATTTTGGTTACTGGAGTTTTGAGAGTGGAGCATTGGTAAAAATATTGGGATTGGATGATAGCGTATTAAAGAATTGTCCATATTACCCCTACGATATGGTACATTGGAAAGAAGACAAATCCACATCTAAAAATTCATGGACAATCCTTGACTAAAGTAGAAATATTTGTCATGTAATCGCACATAAGGTATTAGTTTATGCAGGATGATTTTGATTATTCCTTAAAATGAATTACCTTTGTCATTGAGTTATTTGAAACAGTGGAAAAACGAAGCAGATGAGGGAACTTCGCTCGTTTTCAAACCATTACCTGTTGGCTTTATGTGTGTCAATAATAAATTGATACACAGCGGTATAAAGAAAAATCGCATTTTATTGATAAACACCTCCATAATGATAATCGTAACAATGGGAAAGAGGATTTTGTGGTCTTTAATGTTATCCAACTCGAAGACAATAAAGCGTTTGGAAAGCAGGTC
>JAIRZF010000169.1 GCA_031267385.1 Dysgonamonadaceae bacterium
GAGGTCATTTCAATACCGAAGAAATGAAAAGTCCCGTCATGTAAATCAGGAATGGCCAGATCGGCCTCGCTCGCGAACAGGCTAACGCCGGATGACATAAGCATAGCAACAGCTGTTAACCAATATTTTAGTTTATTCATGGTATAATAATTATTAAGATTATGAACAATTCCGGCAAAGATATTCTTTTTTTTTGTATTTTTGCACGCGATTTGAAAAAAACCCTCCGCTATAATTTCCATAAATTACTAACGGAGGTTTTTTGATATAAAAAAAGATATAAGGCGAACTTCAGCCGGCTATCTTCAATCTTAAAATAAAAATATGCAGAATTTAAGGAATATTGCGATTATTGCCCATGTTGATCATGGAAAGACAACCCTGGTAGACAAAATGTTATTAGCCGGAAAATTATTCCGGGACGATAAAGCCGATCTGGACCAATTCCTGGATAATAATGACCTGGAAAGAGAACGTGGAATTACCATTTTGGCGAAAAATGTTTCGATCAATTATAAAGATACAAAGATCAATATCATTGATACTCCGGGACACGCCGATTTTGGAGGCGAAGTAGAACGGGTGTTGAATATGGCCGACGGCTGCCTCTTGCTCGTCGACGCTTTCGAGGGCCCTATGCCTCAAACCCGTTTCGTATTACAAAAAGCCATCAATCTGGGCTTAAAACCGATCGTGGTTATTAACAAGGTGGACAAACCGAATTGCAGACCGGGAGAAGTGGAAGAAATGGTTTTCGATCTCATGTTCAATCTGGGAGCAAGTGAAGAACAATTGAATTTTCCAACTATTTATGGTTCTGCGAAACAAGGCTGGATGTCTGACGACTGGAAAAATCCCGCAGAAACTATTTTTCCTTTGCTTGATGCAATTATAAAACACATCCCTGCACCGACAGTGCTGGAAGGATCGCCGCAGATGCAGATCACCTCCCTGGACTACTCAAATTATGTGGGACGGATTGCTGTTGGCCGCATCCACCGCGGGGAACTGCGTGAAGGAATGGATGTTATGCTTTGTAAACGGGACGGCAGCCTTGTCAAATCAAGGATCAAGGAGCTGGATGTTTTTGAAGGACTTGGCCGCACAAAAGTATCGTCGGCTCAATCGGGAGACATTTGCGCCCTGATCGGTATCGAGGGGTTCGAAATCGGCGACACGATCACCGACCTGGAAAATCCGGAAGCCCTCCCTCCCATCGCTATCGACGAACCGACAATGTCGATGTTGTTCACCATCAATGATTCTCCATTTTTTGGCAAAGACGGTAAATATGTGACTTCAAGACATATACATGACCGTTTGATAAAAGAACTGGACAAAAACCTGGCTCTCAAAGTACAAGCTTCGGACTCGGCGGACGCCTGGAATGTTTTCGGTCGCGGGGTATTACACCTCTCCGTATTGATCGAAACAATGAGACGCGAAGGCTTTGAGTTGCAAGTCGGCCAACCCCAAGTTATTATCAAGGAAATTAACGGAGAGAAATGTGAACCTGTGGAACAGTTGACGATCAATCTTCCCGAAGAATGTTCGAGTAAAATAATTGATATGGTCACCCGCCGGAAAGGCGAAATGCAATCCATGGAACGCAAGGGCGATCGCGTCCATCTGGAATTTACGATTCCTTCCCGTGGAATCATCGGTTTGACGAATAATGTACTTACCGCATCTGCCGGAGAAGCAATCATGGCCCACCGTTTTCTGGAATATCAGCCCTGGAAAGGAGAAATCGAAAAACGCCAGAACGGATCCATCATTGCTATGGAAACCGGGAACGCATTTGCTTATGCCCTGGATAAATTACAGGATCGCGGTAAATTTTTCATAGACCCGCAGACGGATGTTTATGCCGGACAAATCGTGGGAGAACATACGAAAGAAGGCGATCTCGTTGTAAACGTAACCAAATCGAAAAAGCTGACCAACGTACGCGCTTCCGGGACCGACGATAAGGCGCGGTTGGCTCCTCCGGTTGTTTTTAGCCTCGAACAAGGTCTTGAATATATCAAAGAGGATGAATATATGGAATTAACGCCGAATTCCATGAGGCTGAGAAAGATACTTCTGGATGAAAACGACCGGAAAAGACAGGCAAAGAAATAAGGATGAAAGGAAGCGATGTGCAAAAAATACATTTTTTTGTATGAATATTGTTACAAGTTGACTATCTTTGCCGTCATAGTATTATATACCACATAATTATATAATTTATGAAACGAGCATGCAAAACTTGCACCAAAGAGCATGAACATGACGCGAGTTCCATATGACCTTTAAAAAACAAATTATGAACATATGAAACGACGAGATTTTCTTAGAGCGGGCGGCTTGGCTGTCGTTGGTGCGGCTGCTTTTCCGCAAATTATCCAATCACAAATCACTAATATTAAGGAGGATTTGCCAAAAATGTTAAATCATTTCGGAGTGACGGAAACCGACTTACGCAAAGTCATGGCTGTTGCATTAGAAAAAGGAGGCGATTATGCCGACCTGTATTTTGAACACACATTCAACAACTACATGGCGTTACAAGACGGTGCGGTAAACCGTGCCGGCTCAAATATTGACTATGGCGTTGGTATCCGTGTTGTATCGGGCGACCAGACCGGTTATGCCTTTGTGGAAAACACGACCCTGGAAGACATGATCAATGCAGCCCGCACTGCATCCCGCATCGCTTCCGGTTCTGCTAAAACTCCTCCTGTAAAAATTGATGAAAAGGTCTTCAAGAATCATTACCCGATCGTCAAATCATGGGAAAATGCAACAATTCAGGCAAAAATGCCGTATTTGCAAAAACTCAACGACCGAATTTTCGAATTGGATAAACGTGTAACCAAAGTGAATGCGTCCATGAACGATTCGACTTCGTATATCTTATATTATAACTCGGAAGGTACTTTATGTCATGATTACCGTCCAATGATCATCCTGTCCGGTTTTTGTATCATGCAACAGGATGGAAAAATTGAGAATGCATATTCATCCCGTGCCGCACGGAAAGACATTGGTTTTCTCACGGACGAAATTGTGGAAACCATTGCTCAGGAAGCAGTAAAAAATACGGCGTTATTGTTTGACGCCATAAAACCGAAAGGTGGGGAAATGCCTGTTGTCATGGGCGCCGGAGGTTCGGGAATCCTGCTTCACGAGGCTATCGGACATGCTTTCGAGGCTGATTTCAATCGCAAGAAAACGTCTATTTTTTCCGATAAATTAGGCAAAAAAATATGTGACGAGCATATTAATGTGGTAGACGACGGTATTATCGACTACGATCGCGGATCAATCAATTTTGACGACGAGGGTATTGCCAGCCAACGCACTTACATCGTGAAGAACGGTATACTCAACTCGTATCTTCACGACCGTATCAGCGCCAGGTATTACGGCGTCGCCCCAACAGGAAACGGTCGTCGCCAATCGTTCCGTTACGTTCCTATTCCACGTATGCGTTCTACTTACATGGAAAACGGCAATTATACGGAAGAAGAAATCATCGCCAACGTCAAACAAGGTGTTTATGTGGATAATTTCACTAACGGACAGGTGCAAATCGGGGCCGGCGACTTTACTTTCTTCGTGAAAAGCGGTTACCTGATTGAGAATGGCAAGCTGACTCAGCCTGTCAAGGACATCAACATGATCGGGAACGGGCCAAAAGCGCTGGCCGATATTACGATGGTAGGTAATAACCTGAAAATCGATCAGGGCGCCTGGACTTGTGGGAAAGACGGACAGGGAATGCCGGTTTCACAAGGTTTACCATCAGTTTTAGTTAAACAATTAACCGTTGGAGGACAATAAGATGATTTCACAAAAACATAAGGATTTAGCACGTTGGGCCATGCAATATGCGCTCAACAAGGGTTGTTCGGATGCCCGTGTTTCCGTTTATTCAGGAACCAACAATTCGTTTGATTATCGCGACACTCAATTGGAAAAATTGGAACAATCTTCCGAAAACGGTATGAGTATTCAACTCTACGTAGATGGACGTTATGGAAGTTATTCAACAAACAGGCTGGACAAAGCGGAATTGGAACGCTTCATCAGCAATGGCATTGAAGCTACCCGTTTCCTCGCTAAGGATGAATTCCGCCAATTACCTCAACCCGAACGTTACTACAAAGGGGACGGTAAGGGACTGGACATTTATGACAATAACTACAATCAGGTTTCTGTCGACGATAAAATGGCCATCATTAAAGCCAATGCCGCAGAAGTATATGGTAAGGACGAACGGTTGATCTCCGTCAGTGCGAGCTATTCCGATGGGATCAGCAGCTCATATGCTATTACCAGCAACGGTTTTGAAGGTGAATCGGACACGACCTATTTCAGTGTGTCTGCCGACACCTCTATGAAAGGCTCCAACGATACACGACCATCTTCTTATTGGTACGACTCGGCTATTTTCTGGGATAAACTGGAAAAAAGCGGTATCGGTAAAACTGCATACGAACGTACAGTCCGTAAATTGGGGCAAGAAAAAATAGAATCGGGTGTATTTCCCATGATAGTGGACAATACTCAGATCACACGTTTGTTATCTCCTGTTATTTCGGCGATTAATGGAAATTCCATCCAACAAAAAAATTCTTTTTTGATAGATAAATTAGACCAACAAATCATTTCGGACAAATTCACCCTGATAGACGATCCGCATGTTCCAGGCGCCAGAGGTTCCCGCTGGTTTGACGGAGAAGGTATTGCGACAAAAAAACGCACAGTCATTGAGAATGGCGTGTTGAAAATGTACTATGTCGACACATACAGCGGGTTAAAACTGGAAATGGAGCCAACCGTTCAAAGCCCATCCCTCCTTACTTGTGTACATGGAAATAAAAACTTCGATCAGATATTGGCAACCATGGAAAAAGGGATCTGGGTCACCGGATTCAACGGAGGTAACAGCAACAGTACTACCGGCGATTTCTCATTTGGTATTGAAGGATTTCTCATCGAAAATGGGAAAGCAACGAAGCCACTGAACGAGATGAACATTACAGGAAATCTCCTGGAACTTTGGAAAAATGTAGTCGAAATAGGGAACGACCCTAAACTGAATTCATCCTGGAGAATCCCGGCAATTTTATTCGATAAAGTAAATTTCAGCGGAAAGTAAAACTAAAATAACTTCTTTCTATTAGTGAACCCCAAAAGTTTTTTATCTGACTTTTGGGGTTTCTATTTATTTATCCAACTGTCGAAGTTGTTCATTTACCTTTTTTGAATATGACTGTCCTCTTGACACCAAATACTCAAATACAATGATTTCCTCAGGTTCCTCTCCAGCATCTATGTCTTGAATAACTGTTAGTAAAAACAAAGCACGTAAATCGCCTATGCGTACTCTATAAACATTATCAAATCCTGACAGCCTTTTGCAATCAGTAATATCATTCAGGCTTTCTACGGAAATAACTTCAATAATTACACTCTTAACGGATTCCAATACCTTACAATCATATTCCGAGCCAATTTTCAAATGTGCTCTGCTCTTCCTTATTCAGAATCTTTTTACCATCCAGGTCTTTCTGTATTAAGAATTTATACATATCCGCGTCTTCAATATTTTCAGCTATATTGGAGAGAACCTTTTCAATCAACACCTTTAAATTTGTTCCTGTAGATGCTGCTTTTATGGATAAAATTCTGAAAGTTTGCTCATCCAAATCTATTACTTTTCTTTTTTTTACAACTGCTGCATCCATAATAATTCATTTTATATATAAGTGCAAAGGTATGCAATATATATCGTATATACAATATTATTATCTTATTCTTTAAACAAAAACAGGCACCTACAATACCAGTTGTAAGTGCCTCATTCATCGTTTTGTGATCCCGACAGGACTCAAACCTGTGACCTGCAGAACCGGAATCTGCCGTTCTATTCAACTAAACTACGGGACCTTTTGCGGACGCAAAGATATATCAAAAAGAGAGACACACCAAATTTATCGTTTAGAAAATCTTTTAACCGGGATTTCATCCTTGTGATGAAGTTAAAAATCAGAATGTTTATTAACTTTGCCTCATCATTCTTTATTTTTAACTTAATTCTTCATTCAAAGTGGACGTAAAAATCGAAAATTCCTGGAAAAAACAGTTGGAAAGCGAATTTCAACAACCTTACTTTAATAATCTGGTTCAATTCGTAAAACAAGAATATCAAACTCAAGCGATTTATCCTCCCGGAAAATTCATATTCAATGCTTTTGATCAATGCCCGTTCGACAAAGTAAAAGTTGTTATACTCGGTCAGGATCCCTATCATGAACCGGGACAGGCACACGGACTCTGCTTTTCTGTAAATGATGGCGTACCGTTTCCGCCTTCTCTTCAGAACATTTTCAAAGAAATTCAGTCAGACCTGGGAGTAAATATCCCCGTATCCGGCAACCTGGAACGTTGGGCTCGACAGGGTGTATTGTTACTGAATGCAACGCTCACGGTACAGGCGCATCGTGCTGGATCTCATCAACATAAGGGGTGGGAAGAATTTACGGATGCAGCGATCCATCGTATTGCAGAGGGAAAGGAACATATTGCATTTATCCTTTGGGGTTCATTTGCTCAAAAGAAAGGTGAATTTATCAATCCAAATAAACACCTTGTATTGAAATCGCCTCATCCGTCCCCTCTTTCCGCTCATCGTGGATTCTTTGGGAATAAACACTTCAGCAAGGC
The DNA here is from genome assembly GCA_031267385.1 of Dysgonamonadaceae bacterium. Taxonomy (GTDB): domain Bacteria; phylum Bacteroidota; class Bacteroidia; order Bacteroidales; family Azobacteroidaceae; genus BNXB01. Next base: position 6,718 of record JAIRZF010000169.1, read on the forward strand.
AAACGAATATCTGATCGCAACAGGACAGACTCCTGTACAGTGGTAGTTTTAAGCGGTCGTTTTCACGGGAAACCGGAGGAACAGATCAATGCCAGTTCACAGCATCCCTTGAACTGCTGCTTTGGGTATATTTGAAGTCTTTCAGCATTGAAGCGTTTACCGACAAGGTGAAGCTATAAGATTGGTAAGGCCCTATGGGATTAAGGCTTACGCTCATCTGCCAACAGTGAAGATCCCGCTGGATGGAACACTGCATATAAGTAAACCCTTTGTAATCGAAATCATAAGCGGTACTAAAATTAAAAGACCAGCCTTTAGTCGGACTTATATT
>JAIRZF010000288.1 GCA_031267385.1 Dysgonamonadaceae bacterium
AGAGTATTTGATATGTTGTTCAGGGCGGCAGAGATAGCCCGGTTTACACCAGAAGAGATGAAAACATACAGTAAAAGTGTTTTGGAATACAACGATGTTCGCTCGGCAGTAGAGTACGCTAAGGGCGAAGGCATGAATCTTGGTCGTGAGGTTGGTCGTGAAGAAGGTATGAGGACGGGTATGGAGAGAGGATTGAAAACCGGCATGGAGAGAGGCATGAACCTCGGTCGTAAAGAAGGTATGGAGAAAGGCTTGAATCTTGGACGTAAAGAAGGTATGGAGAAAGGCTTGAATCTTGGACGTAAAGAAGGCATGAGCCTTGGTCGTGAAGAAGGCTTGAACCTTGGTCGTGAAGAAGGCATGAGCCTTGGCCGTGAAGAAGGTGTGAAGACCGGCATGGAGACCGGAAAAATTCTTGTAGCCCGTAAATGTTTGGAAAAAAATATGTCTGTTGACGACATTTCTGATCTGACAGGCCTGTCCAGGGAACAAATACTTCGGTTGAAGTGAAAAGTGAATATCAAACAAAGGGCATTTCATAATTATGGAATGCCCTTTGTTTTTTGAGTCGGTTTACTGTTTTACTTTAATAATTCGTCCAGTTTTTGTTCCAAATCTTTACCATTCAGGTCTTTTTCAATGATTATACCGTTTTTATCGAGCAGGATAGTTGTCGGAATAGAATTAATTCCATAAGTCACAGCAATTTCATCACTCCAAGCTTTTAGATTGGATAATTGAGGCCAGGTGACTCGATGTTTTTTGCTTGCATTTTCCCATGCGGTTTTATCATCGTCCAAAGAGATAGCTACAATTTCAAAGTCTTTGTTTTTATATTTCTGATAAATTTCGACCAGATGAGGAAGGCTTTTTATACACGGACCGCACCATGAAGCCCAGAAATCAATGAGTACGATTTTTCCTTTTCCTGCATAATCGGAGAGTGACGCCTCTTTCCCATCGATACTTTTTCCTTTAACATCAATGAATGGATTGCCGATTCTGGTTGCAGCGCTACCCAGTTGCGTTTTCTCTAATTCCTGAACACTTTCCGTTGCTTTGAATTTCGGCCTCATCATCGAGATCAATTCCAAAATTTGTTTCGATTGAAGGTAACTGGAGTATTCCAGAAAAGAATATTCACCGACAGGAGTTTGAATGTTTTGTTTTACGAATTCAAAAATGTTATTGCGGAATTCATCCAAAAATGCATCCTGTTTTTGTACATAATCCTGTTCCGTGATTTTGTTTTCTTCCATCTCCTTTTCCGCAGCCTTTGCCATCTGCATACCGGTGTCGGCCAGTTTCTGGATGCTATAAAAAAAGTTCTGATAAGCATCATTGAAAGGAGTTCCTTCGATATGGGAGGTCAATGAGTGATCAAATGTTATTATAATATTTCCGGGTTCCGGAAAAATGACTCCGGAACGGTGTCGTTCATCGTACCGGACAAAGCATATATCGGAAACATCCTGGATATTACCTTTGAATTTAAATTGTTTGTTTTTGACTTTGACGGAATCAATTTGTTCCTGATTGAAATTAGTCAGATAGACTGTTTTTCCTTCGTAATCATCTGATGCAAAGGTTCCTGCGATCTTGAAAGATTGTTGGTCGGTACATGACACGGCTAGTAGCAGCACGATAAAAGAAAATAAAAGAGAGTGTTTCATACGTAAATATTTTATGAATAAATTTTATTGCCCTGATTATATAACCGATTTTTAAGAAATTTGTTGTCTGTTATGAATATTATAGCTTATTTTTTCATATAATTCCTGTTTTATTTCATCTCCTTGCAATAACTCAAGTTGTTTGTTGATAATTTCCAGGTCATATCTTATCGCAGGACCTGTTTGTGCATCAGCCGGTGACAAGTCTTCTATTTTAGCTGCGGTTTCCCGGATAAGGGCTTGCAGGAATTTCCAGTCTAAGTCCTGTTGATCCAGTATTTCTGAAGCTAAAGTATACATGTGATTGGAAAAATTACAGGCAAAAACGGCTGCCAGATGATAATATTTCCGCTTTTCGGATGACAACGGAACTACTTTTTTTGAAAATCCCCGGGCAAAATCCAAAAGCAGGCTATTATCCCGGTCATTATTTGCTTCTACAAAAACCGGAACATCGCCGAAAGACACATCCCGATTTTTACTGAACGTTTGTAGAGGATATACAACTCCATAGCGGTCGGCGTAATTTTCGAAGATTGAAAGGGGAATACTTCCGGCCGTGTGTACCCACAGACCTTGATTTGAGGGAAATATTTCCAGTAATCCGGGTAAGGCGTCATCTTTTACGGAAAAGATATAGATGCCGGCATCGGAAGGAATGTCTGCAAGATTGTTTGTGTACGGTACATGAAGCCGTTTTCCCAGAGTTGCCGCTGAGTCTGACGTCCGACTGTATACGCACACGACCGGGAATCCATTGTCTCTCAGGGTAATTCCCAGTTGGGTAGCCAGATTTCCGGCTCCGACGAGAACGATATCAGGCTTTGTTTTCATTTCACTTCCACTCTCTTTGTTTTTTCCAAATGGGTATTCCGGTATTCCACCTGTTTCACCGTATTTTCCGCCAACTGCATAAAAGCTCTTCCTGTAATACTATCCTGGTTCAAAGCGACAGGTTCACCTTTATCTCCGCTCTCACAAATACTCTGAACAATAGGTATTTGTCCCAATAGGGGAACATTCATTTCTTCTGCGAGCCGTTTACATCCCTCTTTCCCGAAGATGTAATATTTATTTTCGGGAAGTTCCGCCGGAGTAAACCAGGCCATATTTTCTACCAGTCCAAGAACGGGAACATTGACTTTTTCTCCGGTAAACATGCTGATTCCTTTACGTGCATCTGCCAGTGCGACTTCCTGTGGCGTGCTGACAACAATAGCTCCGGTAACGGCCAGGGTTTGAACCAGTGTCAGGTGGATATCGCTGGTTCCGGGCGGAAGATCGAGCAGGAAAAAATCGAGTTCTCCCCAGTTGGTGTCTGCAATAAGTTGTTTCAGGGCGTTGCATGCCATACTGCCGCGCCATACGATTGCATCGTTTTTATGAACAAAAAAACCGATTGATAATACATTTACACCATAACTCTCTACGGGTATGATCAGGTCGCGCCCGTCAATATTTTCCAGGTGGGGGTGTGCTTCTTCCACGTTGAACATTTTCGGGACGGAGGGGCCGTAGATATCGGCGTCCAGTAAACCTACATTATAACCCATCTGAGCCAGAGCCACTGCAAGGTTCGCTGCAACCGTACTTTTTCCGACGCCTCCTTTTCCGGACGATACGGCAATGATATTTTTTACCTGAGGCAACAGTTTTGCCGGTTCCGGACGAGCCAATTGTTTTGATTTGGCTTCGATGTTGCCTTTTATTTCAACATCTTCGTCTACATAGGTCAGAATCGCCGTTTCTGCAGCTTTGACCACCGATTTGACAAAGGGATCATTCGGTTTTTCAAAAAGAATTGAAAAATGAACCTGATTTCCATTGATGTGAATGTCGTCTTCGACCATTCCCATTTCCACAATACTTTTACCGGTACCGGGATAACGTACATTTTGTAATGCGTCAAGAATTAATTTAGGATATAATGCCATGTTCTTATTTTTTCATCATTGTACTACTTCTTTTGCTTCTGTTAAAACTCCGGTAATCGTCCAATTCAATTTCAATTTCCGGCTCAAGATCCATTTCCCGTGGTTCACATATAAATTTGAGGTACTTGATATTTAAACCACGATCCAGCCATTGTTGTTCGTAAAAAGTTTGAATTGAGAGTATTTCATCCGCCAAGCGACTGTGATATAGATCATCCGTTTGTATTATTATTGGGAAATGATTGATTTTTACCATTTCACAAGTGTATGTATACATAAAATGACTATCGGTCTTGAGGTGGATGATCCCGTTCTTGTTCAGCGTCTGCCGGTAAAGTTTCATAAAGCGGGTAGACGTCATCCGCTTATTGATTTTACGCATTTGAGGGTCTGGAAATGTGATCCAGATTTCAGAAATTTCCCCTTCACCGAAAAAATGATTGAGTAATTCGATATGGGTTCTCAGGAAAGCGACATTCGTCATTCCGTCTTCTATGGCCTGTTTAGCGCCGGTCCACATCCGCGCCCCTTTAATATCGATTCCGATAAAATTTTTTTCCGGAAATAATGCGCCTAATCCGACTGTATATTCTCCTTTCCCGCAGCCTAATTCCAAGACAACAGGATGATTATTTTTGAAAAACAATTCATTCCACCGTCCTTTCATTTCAAATCCTTTTTCCTGTAATGCGGCAAAGGGATACTGGAACACATTGGGAAAAGTTTCCATTTCCCCGAATTTCTGTAGCTTATTTTTTCCCACGGTTGTCTTTTTTGATTGCAAATTTAAGATAATTATGAGATAAATAAGAATAATAGTCCCTCTAACTCCCTCTAACTCCCTCTAACTTCTTCTAACTCCCTCTAACTCCCTTTTTTTCTTTTTTGGCATGATTTTTTCATAATCCGA
>JAIRZF010000294.1 GCA_031267385.1 Dysgonamonadaceae bacterium
ATTGAAACGTACTGGACTGCAGACGGTTTCATGGAAAATGGAAACGCTTCTAAAATTCTCCCGGATGGTTGTGCAGATATTATTTTTACGTTTGACAAGTCGGCGGATACTCTTCGTTCCGAGATTATCGGCACGATGACAACCTTTATCGAAGTAAACTCCCCGCAATCCGTACACAGGTTCGGCATCCGTTTCAAACCCACCGGAATAACGGCGTTTACCCGCGTTCCCGTAGAGGAATTTACCGACCGGAGCGTGGACTTGACGCTGGTTGAATCGCTGTTCGACACACTGCCGGATGAGATATTCCTTGGAAAACAACCGGTAGAAACCATTATCAATCAGGTAAACAATTACCTGATTAGCCGGTTTTCCCGCCTGTATCTTCCCGACAAACGGATTGTTCATGCAGTCGATTTGATTTATCTTGCCAAAGGGTTTCTTTCGCTTACGGATGTTTCCTCCGGAGTCTGCCTGTGTCCGCGGCATTTTGAACGAAAATTCAAATCGGCGACAGGCATTTCTCCCAAGACATTTGCCAAAGTCGTACGATTCAAACATGCGCTGCGACACTTGCGTAATTATCCGCATAAAGACCTGCTATCTATTGCCATAGAGTGCGGATATTATGACCATGCACATCTGATTAAAGAGATTAAGTCTTTTTCGGGCGATACTCCCGCCGGTCTCAGACCTTGAAAAAAGTCGTTTTTTTACACTTGGCGGACTGTATTTTACCCTACTTTTGCAAAAAAACTAAACGACATGAATTATGATTTTATACAGTCGCATTGCCTTGCAAAAAAGGGCGCGACGGAAGATTACAAAAAAGAATGGGATGCCATACGTTATTCGGTCGGCGGGAAAATGTTTGTCCTGGTGGGAAACGATGGAGAGGGAAGACCGGTTATTTCCGTGAAACATACGCCGGAACATGGCGAAGAATTGCGGGACAAATATACCGATATTATTCCCGGATATTATCTGAATAAAATGCACTGGAGTTCGGTGTTCCTGAATGGAAATCTCCCCGAAACGGTTTTAAAACAGATGCTGGACGAATCGTATGAACTGGTTTTCCGTTCGTTAAGCAAAAAGATACAGAATGAAATTTTTAACTCGTAAAATATATTTGAAAATGAAACTGAATAAATTAACACCCAATTTTGCCGTTGCCGACATCCGGCAGACCGTGCAATTTTACCGTGAAAACTTGGGCTTTGAATTGGTTATGGCTGTTCCCGTAACGCAGGATGGTGTAGAGCAACAACTCGCCGACGATAAGGAATATGTGTACGCGATGATGAAAAAAGACGGCGTCGAACTGATGTTTCAACGGTCGGACAGTTTTTGCGAAGACATTACGCTTGCCGGAGCCCCCCCCGTCGGCGCGAGTGTTTCCTTCTATATGGAAGGCAAAGGTATTGATGCATTTTATGCCGAATTGAAAAGCAGGAATATTCGGATTTCCGAGATGAAGGTGACATGGTACGGGATAAAGGAATTTTATCTCAAAGATAATAACGGTTATATTTTAGGATTTGCCGAAGAAGCGGAAAATTAAAAAATCAGGAGAACAAAATGATTACAGGAAATAAAAGTGATAGAATAAGAAGTTTCTGTTTATGCAAATGAACTCATTAAAATAAAGTTAACCAATTAAATTGTAAAGTGTATGGAAGATAAACATGCAGTATTTATTCCTGCCGACATATTGGCGCAGGTACAAAATCTGGCAAAGCAGGCAAACGACCTGCTAAGGCGTTTGGCCTCTTCGGTCAAATCTGTGATCTGACTGCGCGTTGTGCGGAGGATGGAGGCCAGGTCGGCGTTGGCCTTTTCAAATTCCCTGATTTTGTCGAATATGGCCGCCGGAATATTTTTGACGGCATCGAAGGCTTCCGTCATCAGATTGCCGAGGAAAGTTGCCGCTCCTCCTTTTTTATACTTCACGCGGCATAGTTTTGTGCATAGTCATCCTCCTCGAAGAATTGAAAATTTAGCGTCAAAAGTGCTTCCAATTCCGGTTTGTATTTTGCGTTGACTGTCTCGAAGAAGTCTTTGACGGTATCGTGAAATTTCAGAGGCGTTTCATAATAAGTCCCGTAAAGGATTTTCTTTTTGGTAAATTTCCATAACCGTTCAATGATATTCAGATTCGGAGAGTATGGCGGTAAAAACAACAGTTCGATATTCAGACTTTGCACCACCTCCATAACCGCCTTACAATGTTGATAGCGGGCATTATCCAAAACGATTTTTACCGGTTTATCCACATAATCTTCCCTGAGTTGGCGAAAAAATTCCATTACGGCGACAGCATCTATAAAAGTGGTATATTCCACGCGAAGAATGACGTCTTCATAAAACTTTATCTGCTCCGATTTTATGGACACCACCTCGCCGTGTTTACTGATGGAACAGGTTTTGGCATGCAACTGACATTTGGCACGGGAGAGTTCCTTTTTCATCGACAGCAACTCCCGGCACAGATCGCGCAGCAGGCGATACTCTGCGCTCATGGGTTCCCATCTTTGATGCGACCGCTCCATACCGAAATCAGCAATCACACCGGTATCCACCCTGTCTGTCTTTGTTTTTACATTCAAACTTTTAGCGTAATGCTTCACCTTGTTGGCCAACATCACGCATACCTCCTGCCCGTGATCGTACAGGAAGTACGCCAACTCTTCGTAATACGAACCGGTGGCCTCCATCACACAGGTGAGAGGGGGGAGGTCACGGCCTCTGTTTGACCATTCCAAAAGCGATTGAAAGCCTTTGTTGTCATTCGTGAAGGAATGCGTCCTCTTTATTTTAACTTTTCCTTCCAGCGTGCGCTCTTTCATACACACCTCCAGGCCGTCTTTAGACACATCTATTCCTGCTACCAATTTCATAATACATCTGTTTATTATAAGTAAGTAATCAAAATTAAGTGACAATATGCGAGTAGTTAATGAACAGTCTATTACCAACCGCAGCCAATGCCCTGTTGGTAGCGTAGAAAAGAGCATCAGTACTCACATAGTCCTGCGGTCTGATCCATTTCCCCTTCAATATTCTCCAGAGCGTTTCCGCAATGTTCAGATGCGGGGAATATGGAGGCAAATAGAAAAGGAAAAGGCCTCTTTTCTCACAGAACGGTCTCAACTCCCGTATTTTATGATTGCGATGGACAGTGGCATTGTCAAGTACGACAAACGTGTCCTTACGTACACGGAAGGAGAATGCATCGAGAAAATTGACAACCCTGTCTGCGGTGATACTCCCGATAGAGGAGAATCCCTCATAACGGTTCTTGCGGTCAATCATTCCGAAAATATTGAGCCTGGCGGTTCTTTGGGAAGCAATGCAGACCTGCTCTCCGGGCAGCTGCCAGCCGCAGGGAACGTATCCCCCG
>JAIRZF010000042.1 GCA_031267385.1 Dysgonamonadaceae bacterium
CTTAATTTTTAGGTTCGGAAGTGGTATCTTCTTTTATATCGTCTTCAATTCCTTTGACTCCATCTTTGAAATTCCTAACGCCTTTTCCAATTCCTTTCATTAATTCAGGAATTTTTCTACCTCCAAAAAGAAGTAAAACGACCAAAGCGATGATGATAATTTCTCCGGTTCCCATATTTCCTAAAAACAACAGTGTGTTCATAATATATTTCCTCTAGTTAATTAATATACTGTTCCGAAATCAGAGCGCAAATCTAATCAAAAAAAACGATGTTCACAAAAAAAGTTTACCTTTGTGGCGTTTTTATTAAATTTAAATAACATAGTAAATGAATGCATTTGTATTTCCCGGTCAGGGAGCCCAATTTGTGGGAATGGGGAAAAATTTATACGACGAATCTCCTATCGCTAAAGAAATGTTTGAGAAAGCGAACGAAATATTAGGATTCCGCATTACAGATCTGATGTTCAACGGCACAGATGAAGATCTTCGTCAAACCAAAGTAACACAACCTGCTATTTTCATCCATTCGGTGATCCTGGCCAAAACAATGGGTCATGATTTTAATCCAGATATGGTTGCCGGACACTCGCTGGGTGAATTTTCCGCTCTGGTTGTCGCCGGAGCCTTATCTTTTGAAGACGGGTTGAAATTAGTTTACGCCCGTGCATTAGCGATGCAGAAAGCTTGCGAAACGACGCCTTCAACAATGGCTGCCGTATTGAACCTTCCGGACGAAAAAGTAGAAGAGATTTGCGCCGGGATCGATGATGTAGTCGTTCCGGCTAATTATAACTGTCCCGGACAGATTGTTATTTCCGGAAGTGAAAGTGGAATTGATAAAGCTTGCGAACAACTTTTGGCTGCAGGAGCTAAACGTGCATTGAAATTAAAAGTGGGAGGAGCATTCCACTCACCTCTGATGGAACCCGCCGGAGCAGAGTTGGCGCAAGCCATTCATTCAACACAATTTTCCGCCCCGATCTGTCCCGTATACCAAAATGTCACAACCGTGGCGGAAACCAATCCGGAAACAATCAAAACGAACCTGATCGCTCAATTGACCGCTCCTGTGAAATGGACACAATCCATACAACAAATGATTGCCGATGGAGCAACATCTTTCACCGAAATTGGTCCCGGAAATGTGTTACAAGGCTTAGTAAAGAAAATCGATCCCAATGTAGAAACTCAAGGAAGACAATAATGGTAAAAAAATAATTACCATTTTTCTTTCAGTTTGAAGCTGCCCAAAAGGGTAGCTTCTTTTGTGAATCTATGCCTTATTTTCGGTTCCTCCGCCTGCGTTGCTGATCTTTACCTAAAGCGACCGCGATAATAATACCGGAAAAAATGGCGACAAAAATATTCTCACCTGCCGACGCATCGGACGGTATGGTGAAAAGCATGACGCACAAAGCAACCCATAACAGGATGATACATATAGTCTGAAATTTTGACAATCCTTTTCTCATTTTATTCTTCTATTTCGTTCTACAAAAATAACATTTTAATCTTTCTTTTGCAAATCGGACGTCAGGGCTTGTATTTTGAATCTTTCAATAATTGTCCGGCATCTGTAAGTTTCATCAAATCGATCAAAGTCGTTTTCGGACGGTTCTTCATGAAAGCAGATATTATCTGATAACCGACCCATTCCCCTATCCTGCCCGGAGATTTGGGAGAAATCGCGACTGTATAGGGAGCATCATTCATATATTGAGTGACAATCATATAGTCGGATACATACAAATGATCGCTTTTCAGAATTATTTTCCAAATTTCGGACTGGTGATCGTTACACCACGAATATTGCGCTTTTGTATATGCTACATATTCCTGCGGATCCCGTTCCGGTAGCAATAAGGATAAAATATAACGCAATTTGCCTTCGTAGAGCATTCTTTCGAGCAACACCTCTTGATTTCCTTCAAAAGGAAAATTTGCCATCATGAATCCGAGCAAATAGTCGGGAACAATTCGCTCCGGAGTCATATTCTGCCGTTGATAATCGTAAAAAAAATCCTTATAAAGCGGATAATCAATCCCTAAATATTTATCTGCAGATAAAGACAATACCTCGTCCGTAACAATGACATTTTGATTCAAACCGGAAACATGCACGTATACGGAGGGAGATTTCAAACCCGGGAATTCCTTCAAAAGCATTGTCAACGCCGGATTTAATTCCCGGTCAACAAACTCAAAATCAGGAAATAACTCCTGTTCTCTTTTGTATAACGACATCAGAGTCGGTTCCAAAAAAAAGGTGTTGAGCCTCTCATAAAATCCAATGGAATCAGAGGATCCAACCCCGATCACCGACATTCCGAATACATCCAAAAATGATTTATACTGAACCGTAAATGCTTCTTCCGTCACCTGCTTATTCAGGTATTTGCAAAGACCGGTATCGAACCGTTTGACATCCAGTTCCGGGTTTCTCTCGCTGAAAGTCCTACGGCAGGAACAGGAGATACAAGAGAGATAAAGTAAAAACAGTAATATGATTTTACGATTAAGCATCATATATTAAACGCAGGCAGTTGGGGTTTATTGTGCGGGGAGAGGAAGTTAAGGGAGGAGTTAGAGGGAGTTACGGGGAAGTTAGAGGAAGTTAGAGGAAGTTATGGGAAGTTACGGGGAGTTATGGGAAGTTACGGGAAGTTACGGGGAGTTAGAGGGAGTTACGGGGAAGTTAGAGGGAGTTACGGGGAGTTACGGGGAAGTTAGAGGGAGTTACGGGGAAGTTAGAGGGAGTTACGGGGAAGTTACGGGGAGTTAGAGGGAGTCAAAGAGCAACTCCCTTTAACTCCTTATAACTCCCTCTAACTCCCTTTACCTCCCTTTATCAAAATTTTCTCCTTATATTTGCATTTGAAAAACACGATGAATTTATGGACAAAAAATATTTTTTAGCCTTTGACCTTGGAGCAACAAGCGGTCGTTCTATTCTTGCTTCTATCGAAAACGGGAAAATCGAGATGAAAGAATTGACACGTTTTCCCAGCAGGATCATCCATTTGCACGGCAAATATTACTGGAGTATTTATGCGCTTTACGGAGCTTTAAAGGAAGGCCTCCGTGCAGCAGCCCGCGAAAATGTCAAGATAGAGTCGGTTGGCATAGATACCTGGGGAGTTGATTTTGTTTACCTGGGAGAAGACGGTACTTTTATGGGATTACCGAGAACTTACCGTGATCCTTATACCAACGGAATACCGGAAGAAGTGTTCGGGATCGTTCCTAAAAAAGAGATCTATGGACTGACCGGTATACAAATCATGAATTTCAATAGCCTATATCAGTTATTTGCTGCTAAAAAGGAACATTCATCGGCATACCATGCAGCGTCTGAGGCGTTGTTTATGCCTGATGCTTTGGCCTATTTGCTTTCAGGGGAAAAGGTATGTGAATATACGATTGCTTCCACCTCGCAAATACTGAACCCACGTACTAAATGTATGGAAACGGGATTATTGGAGAACCTGGGATTAAAGAAAGACTTATTCCGTGACATCGTCATGCCGGGTACGGTAATAGGAACCCTGACAAAAGATATTGAGGAAGATACTGGTCTCAAAAATGTAAAAGTAGTTGCTGTTGCCGGGCATGATACGGCATCCGCTATCGCTGCGATTCCCGCAGAGAATGAACGGTTTGCCTATTTAAGTTCGGGTACCTGGTCTTTAATGGGGATAGAAGTTCCTGAACCGGTCATTACCGAAGAAACATACCAAATGAATTTCACCAATGAGGGTGGCGTTGAAGGGACTACGCGCTTCTTGAAAAATATTACAGGGATGTGGTTATTGGAACAATGCCGTGCGGAATGGGCTGGGAGAGGCAAAGAATATACTTATTCCGAAATAACAAAAATGGCTGAGTCCGCCGAACCTTTCCGCTCATTGGTTGACAGCGATCACCCTTCTTTTGCTAATCCGGGTAATATGCCTGAAGCCATAAAAAACTATTGTAAAAATACGAATCAACCGGTACCCGGATCGGAAAGCGATTTTATCCGGTGCATATTCGAGAGTCTGGCCTTGAAATATAAGTCTGTACTTGAAAGCTTGAATAAAATATCTCTTTTCCCTATTGAGAAATTACATGTCATCGGAGGCGGATCCCAGAATAAGTTATTAAACCAATGGATTGCTAATTCAATAGGGATCCCTGTTGTTGCAGGACCGGCGGAAGCAACGGCTATGGGTAACATCATGATGCAAGCCAAAGCATTGGGTTTGGTCGGCAATTTATCTGATATAAGGAACCTGGTACGCAATTCTGTTGCTCCGGAATTATTCTTGCCGCAAGACGCACCGGTCTGGGAGGATGCTTACCGGAAATTTGTCGACAAAACAGCTGTACCAAAGTTATGAAAGTCAATTATTCCGAAACCTGTACACTCCCGCATGATTTAATTCCCCGCCACATTTAAACACGGAGTAACACGTAAACACGGAGTAACACGGAGTTTATTTTCACGGAGTACACTGAGTTTTAAAACTCCGTGTCACTCTGTGAAATAAACTCCGTGTCACTCCGTGTTAAAAAAATCGAAGAATTAGAGCGCTTACTTCCTGATCACTTTGAACGCTTTCCCATCGTAGTGAACCAGATAAGTCCCTTTGACATAGCC
>JAIRZF010000058.1 GCA_031267385.1 Dysgonamonadaceae bacterium
AGACCGGAATATTTTATAATTTTATTTATCCCTGTGTAAATGATGGTTTTAATAGGGTTTTTGTAATTTTCATTGTAAAATCCTTTCTTAAATTCCACATGGAATCCATTTTCATTTAATATTTTACGATATTCTTTCAGGGGAAGTATTCGTTCCATCCAATTTCCCGACTGAGGGTCACAGGTATTGTAATTATCAACATCGACAGGAAGCAATTGTGCATTTTCCAGATAATTGTCTACCGTATCAGGAATATCTTTATAGGTAAGTCCCCGTGTTGATTTGGCTAAAATATAAAATTCTTTATCAGTCAGGTTTTGATAATTTTCCCTGATAAAATCTTCACGCATCGGAAGGAATATGTTTTTTTCAACATCGATCATTAGTTTTCTCAGGATTCTTACTTTTTGAGGGTTGGAAGGATTTGCATAAGTCGTAAATACCATTTTAAATCCCGGGTTGATCTGATAGAGATTAGAGAAAAAAATATCCAGATCATAAATATGTTCTATCAGGTCTGTTGCAATCAGGTAATTGGGTTTGATTTTGTTGGAAGTACAAAAAGCCAGAAATTCATCGCTGGAACCTTCAACAATATGATCGGGCCCAATTTTTAAAACTGATTTCAACTTTGTGATTGTTTGAACGGACAACGGGTTGTTATCGCAGTATATAACCTTAAATCCAAGCATCTTGAGTAGAAGGCTTAAGAATCCGTGTCCTCCGCCAAAATCGACAAACCAAGGTTGTATTTTTTCATTTTTCAGTAAAATAAGGATAGAATCAGTATATATACGGAAGTGATAGTTGAGATTTGGTAACATCCTGCGAATGTATTCCAGGTTATATTGACTTATTCCCAACGTTTCAAAATCAATATTCCGAATCAGTTGGATACATTCCCGGGCCTTCTGTCGAACTTCGGTTTTGTCCATGGCAAAAAAATGAACCGGGACTGTGTCAAAAGTAATTCTTATTCTCCTTTTGACACACCCCCGGTTGCTGAATATTCTTAATCAAGAATTTTAATTCTGATATTTTTGAACCAAACATCATCCTGGTGATCCTGAAGGCCAAAATAACCTTCATGATTTTCACCACCGCAATTATTCAATAAATCGAAAGCCAATGGCCATTTATCTAAACTAAATTTGCTGGCCTGAAGTAATTCTGTCCATTCTGGAGTCCACAAATGGTATTCAAGTACGTTTTCGCCGTTTTGAGCGTGTAAGACAGTTCCTTTGAAAACAGTAATTGTTGTGTTATTCCATTCTCCGAACGGTTTAGAATTTTGTGGTTTTGCAGGAATCATGTCATACAAAGAAGAAGATTTACGATTTCCATCTTTTCCCAGTTTTGCATCGAGGTGATTTTCATTGTCCAAAATCTGGCTTTCGGGAGCAGAGATATAAATGTGTTGGTCTTTGATTTCCTGAGCAAGATAGATAATACCGGAGTTGGATCCTTTCGCTACTTTCCAATCGATAGACAATTCAAAATTTTTGAATTTATGCGCAAAAATCAAGTCTCCGCCGTCGATACTTTGAGCTTCGCCGGTACCTGCACCCGTGAACTTAATAGCTCCGTCTTCGATAGTCCATTTACCGGGAACAGTATCCTTGTTGTAACCTCTCCAGCCTTCAAGGCTTGTCCCGTCGAACAAAACGATATAGCCGTCAGCATCGGTTTTGAATTTTGACAGATCAACCTGAGGCCTTTCCATAATGGTGTAAGCAGGAATAGTATCTGCACCAATAATTTTCTCCGGAACAACAATTTCAACAGTTTGTGCCGGAGCTTCTTCCGCAGGAGCGGCTTCTTTTTTATTCCCGCTGCATGAGGCAATCATTCCGGCTATAACGAATACGCTTAAAGAAAAGACAATTTTTTTCATTTTTAATACGATTTATTTTTTATTTATTTTGTTTAACTAAATAAAGGGCGCACCCGGCGCCCTTTAAGATGGTATAATTATGGCATTGCCGGCAATGACCAACCTGTCCTGTAAGTATGCTTGATCAGTTCTTGTGCAAATGATTTAGCATTGATTTCGACTTCAGGATTTTTGAAACTCGGATGTCCGTCAACAATTTTGAAGCCATCGGCTAATACCATATTGAATTTATCGGTATCTGAGATGTTCTTGAATTGCATATTGTCTCCATCCCATTCCAATTCTTTGTGCAAGTGTTGCAAACGAACAGCTAATACACCCATCACGACCATTTCGTTGAAAGGCCCTGCTTCGCTGAAGTCGGAAGCTGATTTTACGCGGCTTTCAGGGCTTTCTTTACATGCGCGTACCCAGTCCATTTGGTGACCTTCCGTCACTTCGCGTTGTGTTTTAGGTACGCTTGGCGTGCGGCCGGAAAGCAACCATGGACGAATGCCATAGCAACCACAAATTAAAGTATCTTTAGTTCCGTGGAAAATGACACAACCGCCGTCGTCGTTCATATTTTTTCCTGCAGGCCATCCTGCCGGCATTTCCGGACGGATACCGCCGTCAGACCAAAATACTTCGACTTCAGGGAATTTTACTTTCTTGACATCGGGAGCCGTGCGTGCCGGGAATGTAAATCTAACGGATTGAGCCGTAGGAGCACAGTCGGTCAGCAATAATGTAGAACTTCCTTGAACTTTAGTCGGATAACCGAGTTTTAAACTTTTGAAAACAGGATGTAAAATATGGCAAGCCATATCTCCGAGCGCTCCTGTTCCGTAGTTCCACCATCCACGCCAGTTCCAGGGGTGATAAATAGAATTGAAAGGAACCAGTTTTGCAGGACCGGTAAACAATTCCCAGTTCAATGTTTCGGGAACCCATTCTCCTTGTGTAGGAGTATTCATTCCTTGTGGCCAGATCGGACGGTCGGTGAAAGCTTCCACCTTGCGTATTTCTCCGATTTCTCCATTCCAAATCCAGTCGCAAATCTGGCGGACACCTGCTGCCGAACTACCCTGGTTACCCATTTGAGTAGCAACGTTATGTTTAGCAGCCAATTTTGTCAACAAACGTGATTCATAAACAGAATGGGTAAGTGGTTTTTCGCAATAAACATGCTTTCCCATTGTCATTGCCTGTGAAGCGATGATAGCGTGTGTATGGTCTGCAGTAGCTACCATAACTGCATCGATGGAATTGCCCATTTCATCGAACAATTTGCGATAATCCCAATATTTTTTTGCGTTGGGATATGTTTTAAACACATTTTCGCTGTATTTCCAGTCTATGTCGCAAAGTCCGACGATATTTTGGCTGGAAAGTCCCTTGAGTACACCGGATCCACGTCCGCCGATCCCAATACCTGCAATGTTTAATTTATCACTCGGAGCAATATTGTTTACTGCTCCAAAACTTTTACCCAAAACCGTACTTGGAATAATGGAAAGACCCGTTAATCCCAAGGCTACTGTTCCTCCTTTTTGAAGAAAAGATCTTCTTGAAATTGAGTTAGACATAAGAGATTTAATTTATGATTATGTGATTTTTTTAATGAACGGCATCAAAGTTATTCTAAATTATTAATATTTAGTCCTTTTATGCTTGATAATGTAAGTATTTTTACATAAATTAATGAATTTAAAGGAAATCTTTCAATTTCGGGCGATCTTTAAAATACAATATTGACGTATGAACCTATACATTGACCTGAATGACCAGATATTTTGTCAGGCTCCAAAAGTTTTTTGTATCTGTAATTTTGTAGACGATATTGCCGGCGCTGTCTTTGGTTACTTCGTACGAACCTTCCGGATGTTTACTGATCAATTTTGCTTTTTTTGCATATACGGAAACTTCGCCGAATTTCCGGGCATCTTTAATCCGGATGAAATAATCCCGGTTAAAATCTGTTCCTAATTGTCCGTCTACCACTATTTTCTGAGCCTTTAATTCTTTGGATGTGCCGAAACAATAGTAGACGGTGTTGAGTTCCGTATCTTGTTTTTTGATTGTTTCCTGTTGTGCATTAGTTTCTGCGCGCAGGCCTTGTACATCAGTGGAAAGTACTGCTACTTCACCGCTGAGAGCTTCAATTTTTTGGTCACGCGCTGCAAGTTCTTCCTGCAGGTTGACTAAAGCCATTGTTTTTTCGCTCAATTGGTTGCGTAAATTTTCCAAAGTACCTTGCAATTGTTTGGATTGAAATGAAGAATTATTCAATTTCTTTTCCAATTCTGCAATTTTGTCTTTATTTTTCTTTAATGTTTCCGTTATTAATTGCATGTCGCTCTGAATACGCTCACGTGTGGAGGGAGTCATGTCTCCACCGGATGCAGATTGCACTTGCAAATAATTTTCTGCAGACTTAATACTTTGGAAATTGTCTTCCACTTCATTTAGTAAGCCCAGGAGTTCATCCATATCAGCAGTAGTTTTGGCGTTGGCCAATTCCAGGGAATCTTTTTGAGCTTGTAATGCTTTGTATTCAGATGAATTTTTACCGGAACAGGAAGCCAACAAGAGGATGGCTAGTGCAGAACAAAAAAATGCTAACTTTTTCATAAAAAATTAATTTTATAGTGTTATACGATATCTATAAATGCCGACTAACAAGCCTGAAAATCGTTTTTACCCTTGTTATTTTCGGGCGCTAAAATTATAACAAACTCACCACGCGATTCGTTCTCACAAAAATGAGAAATTAATTTTTTCAGGCTTCCCCGGATAGTTTCTTCGTGCAATTTTGAGATTTCCCTTGAAATGGAAGCTTCTCTTTCTTCTCCCATTATTTCAGCCATTTGTTTTAACGTTTTTAATACGCGGTAGGGAGATTCGTAGATCACGACGCTGCGTGTTTCTTTGGCAAGTTCTTCCAAACGGGTTTTTCGACCTTTTTTTATGGGAAGAAAACCTTCGAAACAAAACCGGTCGATTGGAAAGCCTGAATTGACTAAAGCAGGGACGAATGCTGTTGCCCCGGGAAGACATTCCACTTCAACGCCGGCATGTACGCAAGCCCGGACTAATAAAAATCCCGGGTCGGAAATTCCGGGAGTTCCGGCATCGGAAACGAGGGCGACGGTTTCTCCTGCGAGAATTTTCCGTGCAATGGCTTCCACTGTTTTGTGCTCATTAAACTTGTGGTGCGATTGCATCTTATTTTGTATTTCGTAGTGTTTTAATAAAAAACCGGTAGTACGGGTATCTTCGGCCAAAATGAGGTCTACCTCTTTCAGTACCCGGATTGCCCTGAAAGTCATATCTTCCAGGTTTCCGACCGGCGTTGGGACTACAAACAATTTGCTCATTTACGTTATACGTTTTACGTTTTACGTTATACGTTTTACGTTTTACGTTTTACGTTGCGAATATGCGGCGTAAAACGTTAACGTTGTTATGAAAACCGTTTTTCTAAAATCAGTTTGAAATCAGAAGCGGGTTCTTCTCTCCAGTTCCACGCATAATTATCATTCAGAAATTTTAATGCGTCATTAAGGGAGATAAATCCATTCAACTGATCAAGAGTATTATTCATCAAATCACCATTTCCGTTGAACAGGTCTTTCTGAAAGCGGAACCGATCGTTAAGACTGATCACATTGCGTAGATCTGTGGCCAGTTGTTTATTGATGATGTCATTTAAAAAAACAGGTTCTTCTGTATCGACTTTTACAAAATCTTCCAAATTTATTTCCTGTTCGGGTTTTTTTAACAACACATTTATTCCGGCAAACATCGACTCGTGTTTCGAAGATTGTTCTTTCATGGCGTTCAATTGGGTCGATTCCATCTCGTGTAAGGATACGGTCAGACTTTTTAATGTATCGTATGCGGTGCTGAAAAAAGAAAGCGGTAATATTTCAGAATCCCGTATTTGCCTGTACAACTCCTGCATCTGCTGGATTTGTTCCAATCCTTGTTCTATTTGATTCTTAAAAGACATCTTAAATGGAATTTAATGGGACAAATGTAAGAATTTTATTATTATGCCAGTAATTCTTTGGCAGGATTAATTAAAAATAGTCTTTCTGTAGCGCGAGTAAAGGCGGTGTAGAGCCAGCGATAGAAATTTACTCCGAGGTATTCTTCCGGGACATAGGATATGTCCAGAAATACATTTTTCCATTGTCCTCCCTGAGCTTTATGACAAGTCACGGCATATGCATATTTGACCTGAACAGCGTTGAAATACGGATCTGCTTTCATTTTTTTCATTTTCTCTTGTTTACCCGGAATGTCTCCATAATCTTCCAGTATAGAATAGAAAAGTTTGTCTGAAATTTCTTTAGGAAGGCCGGGAACATCCGTGTGAAGAGTTTCCATAAGTATTTTTATATCCATTTCCAGGTTGTAGTCTGGAAATCGGACGGTCAGGTCGGAAAATCGGAAGCCGTAAAGTTCTTGTTCTTTCCTGATTTTCAATACCTCCATGAGGTCTCCATTTGCGATGAAATCGATGTTTTTTTCCTCTTTATTCCAAAAATAATTGTTCTTGGCAACCATGAGCATATCTCCGGAAGACAATTCTTCTTCACGATAGAGGATCCGGTTTCGTACACCATTATTAAAAATATTCGCCCGTTTATTGGAGCGGGAAATAATGATGGTTTCTTCCGGTCCGTCTTTGCTATAAGCTTCATCCAGAGCGTCAATCAGTTCATCGCCGGATATGATTTTTATATCAGGACAATTTTGAGTTATAATCTGAGGGAATACATGTACGTCGTTGTTTGTTAATGAATTTCGCAAATTGGTAGCATTCAGTAGAATACCGGACATTTCTGCCTGCCGGACAATTTTTGTCAATGTGATACTTTTAACGTGCAATCCGTATCCTTGCAGGGTTTCAATATCCAAAGCCGGACTTTCGGATTGAGAAACCGGAGGAAGTTGGGCTGAATCTCCGAGTAATATCAGGCGGCAACCATCTCCGCTATAGACATAATGAATCAAATCATCCAATAGTCTTCCCGAACCGAATACAAATGAATCAAAACCATCATTTGATACCATGGATGCTTCATCCACGATGAATAAAGTATGTTTGTGGAGATTGTCCGCAGGAAGAAATCCGGCCGGTTCATTGGAAAACATTTTTTGACGGTAGATTTTTTTATGAATGGTATACGCATTTTGTCCGGCATACAATGCGAACACTTTTGCCGCCCGCCCTGTGGGAGCTAATAGTACGGATTTTTGTTCCAATTCATTCATTGTGTGGACGATAGCTCCTACAAGAGAGGATTTCCCTGTTCCGGCATATCCCTTCAATAGGAACAAGGATTCGTTGTCCCGGCTGAAAATGAATTCGCTGAGTTCACTCAGAGCGGTATCCTGTTCCGTCGTTGGCGTATGGGGAAAGTTTTTTTTAATTTTTTCGAGGAAAAAGCGACTCAGCATGGGTTTATGTTAATTTGCGGTAAAGTTAATGATTATTTTGCTATTTTTGCAGGATGTTTGCGATATGGAGTATATGAAAGGATTGATCAGGATATTGTTGTTTGTTGTGGTACTCTTGCTTGTGTACATGTGTGTAGAGAGTATCATGCAAGGTATCAGGTCCGAAAAAACCGGACGGGAAATGACACATAACTTACAGGAAAATGGAAATTCAACTCCCTGAAATTATAGATATAGATCATCCGGAGCGTCTTATCTTCACATTGAAAGTAGCTTCGGATCGTGTTTCATTTTCGTTGTATGATCCGCTTGTCGACGGTTCTTATTTTTATTGTGAAATTCCCATAGAGAGAGGGTCGGAAGCCATTTCTTCTTTCAAACAATGTTTCTTTGATAATCCGTTTATGGCTTCTTCTTTCCGGAAAGTTTACGTTATAAACGGGTTTCCTGAGTTTACTTTCGTTCCGGAATTTTTGTACAAAGAAGAGGATATTGAGTCTTTATTTGGCTTTAATGTGTCGCATCCCACGGGAAAGATCCTGACTCAGAAACTTCGCCGGCCATCAATGGTAATCTTGCATCAGATGACTGAGGAGGTTTATCAATTTCTGAATCGCTCATTGTTCAATGTGACGTTTATTCATTATTTATCTCCATTTATTGTTTATTTTCAGGATAAAAATAAAAATTTTAATACATCTCAATTTATTGTAAATCTGAATGATAAACAGTTAGATATTCTGTGTTTCTCTCAAGGCGATTTTATCTGGAGCAATAGTTTCCGAATATCCCGGATACAAGATGCCGTATATTACATCTTATTTGCATGGAAACAGTTAAAACTGGATCAAATCAAGGATTACGTCTATATTGCGGGAGATAAACATGAAAAAGTGAAATTGATGAAAGAAATTCAGCCGTATATCCATCATGTTATTCCGGTTAATTTCCCGTTAACTACTCATTTTCAAGGAGTTGAAACTCAGGATATTCCTGCGGATTTTTTAAGTCTCACATGGATCGAATTGTAATAAAGTGAACCGTTATGCGAATTATCGGTGGAATATATAAAAGTCGGCGTTTTGAGGTTCCTAAAAACTTCAAAGCCAGGCCGACAACTGATTTTGCGAAAGAAAATATATTCAACGTCATCGGAAATCTGATCGATACGGAAGATACTATAGCCCTTGATCTATTTGCCGGGACGGGAAGTATTGGTTTTGAATTTCTTTCCAGAGGATGTAAAGAAGTGATTTGTGTCGAAAAAGACCGTTTCCATCACGCATTTATTCAAAAAGTGAAAGGAGAACTGAAGACCGAAAGTCTCATCGCGATAAAAGGAGATGCTTTTACTTTTCTGAATTCCTGTAAACAAACATTTGATATTATTTTTGCCGATCCCCCGTATGCGTTGAAAGACCTGTCTAAAATACCGGAATTGATCCTATCCGGAAACTTGTTGAATTCAAATGGCGTTTTTATCATGGAACATCCTAAGGAATATGATTTTTCCAAATTGCCGTTTTTTTCTCAGAAAAGAACTTATGGCGCTGTTAATTTCAGCATTTTTACGCCACAATAAATCAAATATTTCTACCGACATATTGTGCCTACAGCAAAACGGATTTTGTATCCAATCGAACTCACGTTAAATTAGGTAGAAATGAGTTTTGTGGATAACCCCAAAAACAAGAGCCGCCTCTACTTTTGAGACAGCTCTTATTAAATACCGCAATATTGCAACTATTTTTTTATTTTACAACATTCAAGAAGTCTGAATTTGTAACATATTTTGCAAATTCAAGATCATTAACAGCTTTCTTAGCTAACGATGCGTCAAGAGAAAT
Source organism: Dysgonamonadaceae bacterium (assembly GCA_031267385.1). Classification (GTDB taxonomy): domain Bacteria; phylum Bacteroidota; class Bacteroidia; order Bacteroidales; family Azobacteroidaceae; genus BNXB01. The sequence continues at coordinate 9,193 of JAIRZF010000058.1, forward strand.
TGCTTGTTTCAGGTTAGTTACTACTCCGTTCAGGTTGTTTGTGCGGGCGGCAACAATGGCTTTCAAATAAGCGGTAGTCGCATTAGCATTAGAAACCACATTCAAAGTAGCCTGAGCTTTGCTGTAATCTTTGTTCATCAATTGAGCAATCGCCGCATTGTTGCTTGCGGTATTTCCGAAAGCAGTAACAGCCTGGGTATAGTTTCCGTTTTGAATGGCCAATACACCAAGAGCATTATTCAATTCGGCAACACCGGAAGCTTTTCCGAAATATTGTTTGGCTTTATCTTTATCGCCTTTTGTCAAAGCAACAAGACCAAGGTTACAATTTACTTCAGGAGAAGCAGCCGACAACTGAGCAGCTTTATTGAAAAGTTGTTCGGCATTAGCAACCTGACCTTTAGTATACTCAATTACACCCAGGTTATTATATGCACGGAAATCATTTGAATAAAGTTCGCTTGCTTTTTTGTAGATAACAGCTTTTTGATCAGCCGTTTTTACCAGAGTAGCAGCATAAAGCAATTCTTCTACAGTCAACGCTTTTGGATTAGAAGCTGCCAGATTACTGATTTCTTCGTCGCTCTTACCGACAATTTCAACATTTGCAGTCAAACGGGAACGTCTCAACTGAGGAAGTATCTCATCAGCTAAAGTAGAAAATACAGAAGAAATATTTTTGATTTCACGTTCACGTTGTTCCGGATCAGTGTACATTGAAAGAACGCTCAATACCAGATTTTTATCCTGGATATTTGATTTTTCGACCAGTTCTTTGAATCCTTCCCAGTCCTGAGCAGTGTAGCGAGCTGTGATAGGCACGTCCACCTGTGCTTTCTTCATTTCCTTTTTCAGGTATTCATTTGTGTTTTTCTCACGACGTTCAGCCAGTTTTTCGTTCAATTCAAGACCGCCATCAGGAGAAGCATAAGCTGAAATTTCAACATTTACATTTTGATTCGGAGCCTGGTCTGCATTTTGAACAACCCCTTTCCAATCTGCCAAATCTGATTTTTTCAACTCGCCCGACCGCAATTCCGCTTGTTGGATCAAGAACATAATGTTTGCGTTATAAGCTTCTTTGATGATGCGTTGGAATTTATCCGGAACAATTGCAGGAACTTCAGCGCCGGCATCTACCAGAGCAGCTGTCGCCAAAACGCCATCAGCAATTTTCAATTCAGGGAGAGCAACCTCTTTATTCCCTATTTTAGCAGAAAAAGTCAGGAATAATTCTGATTTTTGCATTGCAGGAATGTAATTGAAACTTGACGTCATCGTTACATTAGCTCCCGTTTTTTCAGGAATTACCTGTCCGTTTCCGGCAACTTTCTCTCCCTGAAATGTGTAAGATGTTCCCCACGCTTCTCCTCCTTCGTATCTCAACACGGGAACTACAACCACTGCAGCTTTTTTGTTGAACCATTTTTGAGGAAAGGTAGCATTAATTGTCACCGGCACTTTTCCAGCAACTTCTTCCAATGGTTGCGGTTCAACTTTGATGTAATCTGCAGCCAGAGGTTTTAACTTAGACGAGCAGGACGAAAGCCCTACCACAGCCAATAAAACCAACAGAGGCAAATAAATTTTTTTGCTCATAATTTTAGAATGCATTAAAGATTAATAATTTGATTGTGTATAATTTTTATTCTATTTATCAAAAGAATTCGATTTGAACTGCAAATCTACATGTTATTAATGATTTTAAGAAAAAAAAT
>JAIRZF010000104.1 GCA_031267385.1 Dysgonamonadaceae bacterium
ACCGAGCAAAATTTCTCAAAAGAAGCTCCTTCCATGAAATATTCGTATGTTTCCTTTTTTACTCCATGTGTAGATAACGTTATTTCATCCAGACCGGCTTTTATAAATTCATGAATATCCTCTTTTGAAAGTAAATTAGCATTGGTAGTCATGGAGATATAAGGGACTTTTTTTCTTTTTCCCAGAAGTATTATTTCCTTATTGTGCGCAAACAGCGAAGGCTCGGCTCCGCAGCCAATCTGTAATTTCAAAGCCCTGTGGAAAAAAGCGTCGGCAATCCTTTCAATGTCTTCCGATTGAAATTTTCCGGCAGCCATTTGTTTCCTTTTTTCCGGATCACTGAAGTAACACATTTTGCATCGCAGATTACATGCAAAAACCGGATCCAGAAATATTCCTATATATCTTTTCTTCAAAACATGCAGGAGAAATATTCCTAAATGCTTGATCCGGACACTTTTAATGTATCCGTTTAATCTCAGGAAAGCATAAAAATTCTTCATATTGTACACCGTACATCGCAAAATTAAAGAACGATATTGATGATTTTTTTAGGTACCACGATCACTTTTTTCGGCGTTTTACCCTCCAGCCATTTTTGAGAACTCTCATGAGCCAAAGCCGTTTTTTCAACTTCTTCACCGGACGCATCTGCCGGAAAATCAATGGTAAATCGTGCTTTCCCATTGAACGAAACGGTATAAGTTACATTGCTTTCTTTCAGATATTCTTCGATGAAGTTGGGGAATTTTTCGTCACAGACCGTGTTTTTGTTCCCCAAAACATGCCAAAATTCTTCGGATACATGAGGCGCAAATGGGGCAAGAAGTATTGTTAAATCGCTCAAAATGACCTTTTTGTTGCATTTTAATGCAGAGAGTTCGTTCACGCAGATCATGAAAGCGGAAACAGAAGTATTGAATGAGAAGTTTTCAATGTCGTAACCTACTTTTTTGATTAATTTGTGCAATGATTTTAATTCTTCCCGTGTCGGTTGTTCTTCGCTGATTTGCAGTTCTTCTCCATTATTGTAGAATAAATTCCACAACTTGCGTAGAAATCGGTGTACTCCGTCAATTCCACTGGTGTCCCAAGGCTTGGAGTATTCCAACGGGCCGAGGAACATTTCGTATAAACGCAGGGTGTCGGCTCCGTATTTTTTAACGATGTCGTCCGGATTGACGACGTTATAATATGACTTGGACATTTTCTCGACCGCCCAACCGCAAATATACCTGCCGTCTTCAAGAATGAATTCGGCGGTTTTATATTCCGGATTCCAGTTTTTAAAAACCTCGATATCCAATACATCATTATGGACGATGTTTACGTCTACGTGGATAGGAGTAACGTCATATTTTTCTTTCAATCCCAGAGATACGAATGTATTGGAATCTTTGATCCGGTATACGAAATTAGATCGTCCCTGGATCATTCCCTGATTGATCAGTTTTTTGAATGGTTCGTCTTCGCAGGTTATTCCCAGGTCAAAAAGGAATTTATTCCAGAAGCGGCTGTATATGAGGTGTCCTGTGGCATGTTCCGTTCCTCCTATGTAAAGGTCGACATTCCGCCAGTATTCGTTGACTTTCGGATCCACCAGAGCCTCCTTATTTTTCGGATCCTCATAGCGCAGGTAATAAGCTGAGGAGCCTGCAAATCCGGGCATGGTGCACAGTTCGAGCGGATAACCGTTGTATGTCCAATTTTTGGCGTGACCCAACGGCGGTTCTCCCTTTTCGGTCGGAAGAAATTTGTCTACATCAGGAAGTTCAATCGGAAGATCTTTTTCGTCGGTCACGGAGGGCGTCCCCTCTTTGTAGTATACCGGAAATGGTTCTCCCCAATAGCGTTGACGGCTGAAAATAGCATCCCTTAACCTGTAATTTACTTTGATTTTCCCGAGTTCATTTTCTTCAACGTATTTTTTTGTCTTTTCGATTGCTTCCTTTACGGTCAAACCATTCAAAAAGCCCGAATTCATCATAATTCCTTCTTTGGCGTCGAAACTTTCTTCCGAGATATCACAACCCTCAATCAGTGGAATAATCGGTAAGTTGAAATGTTTAGCGAAAGCGTAGTCACGACTATCATGACCCGGTACCGCCATAATTGCGCCCGTACCGTATCCGGCCAGGACATAATCCGATATCCAGATTGGGATTGATTCGCCGTTGAATGGATTTACTGCACATGAGCCGGTAAATACTCCGGTAACTTTCCGGTCGGAAATGCGCTCACGTTCCGTACGACGTTTTACGGCATCGAGGTAAGTATCTACTGCCGCTTTTTGCGCCGTGGTAGTAACCTGAGGGACATACTCGCTCTCAGGAGCCAGAACCATGAAAGTAACGCCGAAGATCGTATCGGCGCGGGTAGTGAATATCGTGAACTCCAGATCCGAATCTTTGACCTTAAATTTCATCTCAGCTCCTTCCGAACGACCAATCCAGTTTTTCTGCGTTTCTTTCAGCGATTCTGTCCAGTCGATAGTATCCAGTCCGTCCAGTAGGCGTTGAGCATAAGCGGAGACACGCAGACTCCATTGACGCATTCGTTTTTGTTCCACAGGATATCCTCCACGCACGGAAAGACCCTCGCTGACTTCATCATTGGCAAGGACAGTACCTAATGCGGGACACCAGTTTACCATGGTATCAGCCAGATAGGCAATCCGGTAGTTCAGTAAAATTTCCTGTTGTTCTTTTTCCGGTTTGGAATTCCATTCGCTTGCCGTGAAATGGATCTCTTCGCTACAGGCAATATTTAAATCTTTTGTCCCTTGTTGTCTGAATACATCAATCAGTTCATCAATCGGACGGGCTTTTTGTTCGTCATTGCAGTAATAGGAATTGAACATGCGGATGAAAGCCCATTGAGTCCATTTGTAATAATCCGGGTCACAGGTTCTTATCTCACGATCCCAATCAAAACTAAATCCGATTTTATCAAGTTGTTCGCGGTAACGATCGATGTTTTTTTGCGTTGTGACGGCAGGATGCTGTCCGGTTTGTATCGCATATTGTTCAGCCGGCAATCCGTATGCATCGTATCCCATCGGGTGCAATACATTGAATCCCTTGAGTCTTTTGTAGCGGGAATAAATGTCGGAAGCAATGTATCCAAGCGGGTGTCCCACATGTAGTCCCGCTCCGGAAGGGTAAGGAAACATATCCAGAACATAGAATTTAGGCTTTCCCTGATCTTCCTTTATCCGGTAAATATTGTTTTTCTTCCAATGATCCTGCCACTTTTTTTCAATTTCGCTAAAATTATATGCCATAACCTTATGATTGTTAAATTCAGGGCACAAAGGTAATTAATATTTTACAAAAAACCCGTTATCTTTCGCAAGAGAACGGGTTCATGATTGAAGTTAATACTTAACGTCAATACACTATTTAATCAAAATCAATTCAAATGGACGTATTAATAATTAATCCATGTTAAAAAAATATCACAAAATTT
>JAIRZF010000159.1 GCA_031267385.1 Dysgonamonadaceae bacterium
GAACGCGCCGGCGTCGTCCGTCGTCACGCCGGTGACGATGCTTGAATCGGCCGTCATCAGCGCCACGGTGGCGTAGGCGACCGCTTCGCCGTTCGCGCCGTCTTTCACGATGCCCGTAAGCGAATGCTGGGCATACATGCCGCATGCAATCATGCAGAAAGCCAAAGATAAAATGTTACGTTTCATAGTTGTTGTGTCTTTATAATTTGTTTTTTCATTTATCCGCATGGATTGTCAGTTCCTTTAACAGATTCTCCGCTTTTGCATATTTGTCAATTACGAAGAGAATGTAACGGGTATCTACAACAATATTTCGACATATTGCGGGATCATATAGTACATCACTCATTGTGCCTTCCCAATTCCGGTCGAAATTAAGCCCGATTAATTCACCTTTGCTGTTGAAAACGGGACTTCCCGAATTACCGCTGCTTGTATGCGCGGTTGTAATAAAGCAGGTGGGTAATGTATTTCCAGATTGATATATGCCATAATCTTTCAGGTAGTACAATTCTTTCAATTCGAAAGGTATACGGTAGTCTTCATTCCCCGTCTCTGCTTTTACTATCAAACCGTCGATATCCGTATATGGGCTATAATACGTTGTGTCATTGACCGAATAACCTTCTATTTTTCCATACGACACGCGCAGTGTCCGGTTGGCGTCAGGATATCTTTTTTTTTCGGGGAAAACCTGAAGCGCAGCTTCTGCATATACACGGTAAAGACTGTCAATACGATTTGATATTGGAAATAAAGACTTCCATACTTTTTCATCATGTATCCGATTTACATTTTTAACCCAATAAATAACAGGATCATTATCTGAAATATTTTGCTGGTTTTTACTGCGTATCCACTTGCACAGATTTTCATATGACAATAAGGCAGAAGTGCCATTATATAATTCATTTGCCATGTTTTCTATATTTTTATCCGAACGAATATAAAAGTCGGGATAAAATTCCGGAGAAACATACTGATACAGAAATGCGGTCATTTTTACAAATATTTCCCTGTCCATACCGGCATTGAAGTTCATGTAAAAATTTTCCTGTTGTTTAAGGAATTGTTCAATTTCGCTATCGGTTGTCTGTTCCGTGATGCTGTTTACATACTTGTTCACTTTATCTGCATGTTGAAACAATTCGATAAAATGAAGTCCGCCGTGTAATATCTGGTATGCATTCAGATATTTTGATATTTCCGAATAATCTGTTTTAAAGTTTTCCATCAAGTGTCCGTACTGTTTATTCCAAATGGATGAAGATGCCACTTTTTGCATAAATAATTTTTCTTCCCTTCGTTTTTTATTAATTCCATCTGCCTGCTTCACACCTGAAATAATTCCTTTCAATCGTTGATATGCATTACTTTCACTGGCATATTTTGTGGCGTATTGAAGTTGAATTTGTGGATCTGTTTTCATATAAGCAGTCCATATATTGAGAACCTGTTCATATATGGAGACTCTTTGCGGATAACTTTCGTTTGTTGTCAGGTTCAATTCGTATGATGTAATGAAACGATGCGTATAGGAAGGGTATCCCATGACAAAGCTAAATGCATGATCCGATACGTTGCGGATAGATACCGGAATGGATTTTTTAGGGTGATACGGGACGTTGTCAGTCGAATATTCAACCGGCAGGTTGTCAGAATTCGCATAAATACGAAACACGGCAAAGTCTCCGGTATGTCGCGGCCAGGTCCAATTATCTAAATCCTTGCCGAATTTGCCAATTGATGCAGGAGGTACGCCGACCAGGCGTACGTCACGAAACACTTCATAACAATACAGATAATACTGATTTCCGTCGTACAGCGGCTTTACCGTGTTCAAGTAATTTTTTCCCTGTTTTATTCTTTCACGGTTTATTATTTCATCCGAATTTTTTTTGATTGTTGCTTCACGTTCTTTTGAATCCATATCGGGACTGATACCGGTCAAAATTTTCTCCGTAACATCCTCCATTTTAATTAAAACGCTGACGGATAATGCCGGAATGGGTAACTCATCGGTTTTATTATAAGCCCAGAAACCATTCTCAAGGTAATTATGTTCAACCGTACTTTGTTTTTGCACATAGCTGTATGCACAGTGATGATTTGTAAAGAGCAATCCTTCGTCGGATACAATCACGCCGGTACATCCGTTTCCGAAAATTACTACGGCATCTTTAAGGCTGGCCCGGTCTTCACTGTATATTTCACTGTCTGACAATAAAAGTCCCTGTTCCAACATATTATCGTAACATGTTTCTTTTAATAAAGAAGGTATCCAAAGCCCTTCGTCTGCCTGTATCCAGGAACAGGAAAGAGTCAGTATTATTATCAAAAAATATTTCATATTCAATTCAGATTAAAAATCAATTATATAATTAATTCAGAATGAAATATCATAAATCATTTTTGGCGCCTTTTTACAGCGTGGATCCGGAAAGTCCCAATTTTTATCGCCATAAGCCTTAATCACATCTGTCCAGCATCTGTTCCGTCGTTCGAAACACCCTTGAAATTGCCTGCAAGCATAGCAATTACTTTTTTTCTGCAAATATTTTTTTTTCATGTGCGCTAAAACCAGTGCTTTGGGAGAATTCCATATTTCGACTATGGAATTTTTCCTGACATTACCAATAATAAAATTGGGGTTCCAGTACAGTTGCTCGCATATTGTTACATTTCCATCCGGCAAAACAAACAAGTGGCTGTTTAGCGCCGAACATCTCGCACCTTTGAACGACGCGCTTCCATTCGCGGCTTCATAGAAGCCTCTATCCAGATAGGAACGATCCAACATAATCGGAAAATCCGCATTAGGTATAATATCTTTTTCGAGAAAAGTATACAGATTGTCAACTCTTGTGCGGTCAGTTTTTATTTTAACAAAATCCAAATAGTTTTTGTATAGCGAGTTCATCGCCGGTGCGATACGCCAATTTTTAAGATTCTTC
>JAIRZF010000280.1 GCA_031267385.1 Dysgonamonadaceae bacterium
CATTCGCTCTGTTGAATAAATACCGTTTCTGACTTATAGAAGGAGTTGCCGGAGATTGTACGGACATCCAACTTCTGTCGCTTAACCGGTTGGCGTCGGAAGAATAAAAAGAACCGAGGTCGCGGGATACATCATCTCCGGTATTGTTCCCCTTGTAGGTGCTTACATGTTGTTTCCCTTTGGTAAAAAACATGGAGAACAGTTCATTATTCCATAAAAACGGATTAACCCCGGCTCCCAGCATACCATTGGCAATCAAGGTTCCTTTTGCCGAATCCTTTAGTTTCAGATTGATGGCTGCCTCGTCAGACCAGATTTTATCTTTGAGCGCTTTGATCGGTTGGTGGTTTTCCAATACCTGGACGGTAGAGACATCATTGGCGCGGATATTATTTGTGGCAATGCCATAGCGTCCCTGCAACAGATCCATGTTTTCTATATAAAGCTTATTGATGGGTTTGTTATTTACGAGAATCGCCCCGCTTTCTTTCACTTCGATTCCAGGCATTTTTTTCAATACATCTCCAATTGTACGGTCGTTTTCATCTTTGTATCCATCGACATGATAGTTCAGGGTATCTCCGATTTGCCGGATTTTAGGAGGGGTGATTTTTACTTCTTTCAGGTTAATATCCTGAGACGAAAGATGGAAATTGAATTCCTGCGAATGATTACGGAGCATCCCGGATTCTTTTTTGATATTGAAACCGGAGAAGTTTATTTTCACACTATCGGATGTACTTTTGAAATTGAGTTTGTAATTCCCTTTCTCATCTGTGATGGAATAACCAAGCATTCCGGAAGAACCTTTTTCCTGTACGGTAACGCTAATTCCACTCAGCGCTTTCCCATTTTCGTTGCCGGTAATGACCCCTTTGATCTCCGTTTGAGCGAAAATTGAAAACGAGCTAAAAATAAGGGCAAAAAGAAAGTAATATTTAGGCATAAATTCGGCGTAAAAGAATTTAGTTTAAATCCAGTTCAATAGGGTTATAATTGTAGTTTCCGGGGGATTGTGCAATTATAATGTTTCCCCCGTTAATGTTGATTTGCATACCTCCGCTCTGTTTTTTCTTCATTCCCTCAAACTGTTTTCTGTTACATTCGTATTTTATTTTGGGAATCCGGATAGAGGTGGATTCTGCTATATTTTCAACTCCGATCATTTCGAAGCGAAACAGATTATTTGTGTCGCTTATTTTTAAGATAAGTCCGGGAAGCCCCATGAATTTCCATGGGCCATCGTTAATTGGAATATCTGTGGAAAACCATGCAGTATATGTTCTTCCCCGAAAATCAACAGTCGCTTTCAGACAAGGGTAACCCAATATGGATGTAGTGTCCTGATTGATTTGCCATGATAATTTCAATTTATCATCATAACCATAAGTGTCACTCTGCATTCCGACATAATCGACGTATGATAACGAGTTCGTGTTGCGGTCTTTAATGATTTGATAAGATTCTCCATCATTCGAATCAGTGGAAGACGTTTCTCCGGGTCCGTCGGATAGATCTCCGATGTTTGCATCTTTCATTACGCTGATACTCCGGATCGTACTGGGATTAAGGGTTTGCATTATTGAAACGAAAGTGGAATCTCTGGCATATTTTGCAGGGTTATAGAATTTTGACTGATTATTACCGATCAGCAGCGCCATCGTATCAATCCGGATTATTTTTCCTGTTGCTTTATTTGCTTGAGTAAAAGTATAATAACATCTGATTGAAACATCAAATGCTTCTTCTTTATCATTGGATGTATTTTTACTTTGTCTACTGCTTACGATTCGCGTAGTTCCGTTTCCTTGTTCAACAACCTGAGAGGACAGCCATGTGGTATAGCTGCACAAAATTAAGATGATTGACAATTTTTTCATGATAATATTAATTCAATTCGATAGGATTGTAGGGTATTTTAAATTTTTCAGGATCTATGGATTGTCCGTCCTGTTTTATCTGGATGTTCAGGATCTTTCCGGGCATTGATTCTTTGAGTGATGCCATTGGATCATCATTGAACTTTTTTTGAAGTTTTTGAAAATCTTTCCGTGATGATTTTATGTAATTGTTTTTATTATGGGTAATTAGCGATCCTTGTTGTGAAATTTCATTACATTCGAACCGGAATTCATTTTTACTGTCCGACGCTTTCAGTATCAGTCCGGGTAATCCGTGAAATTTCCATGGGCCATTGATGATCGGTATGTCGGGAGTAAACCAAACTTCATAGTCTCTCCCCCTGAATGTTGTGGTTGCTTTTTGACACAGGTAGGTCAATATAGTCATGGTATCGGATTTTATTTCCCATTGCATTTCATTGAGGGGTTCTTCGTATTCATAATCATTGTTTGCAATTCTGCCGGTAAAAGTCAGCTTATTTTCAGCGAGATTTTTTATGATAATATTTGCATTTCCTCCGGGTTTGATGTTGTGGGATTTGAGTAATTCCGGGCCGAAATTGAAATTTGTACCTCCACGCAGCATCACTGCATTCATCAGGGAATCTCTTCTTCTGGCATTATCACTGTAATACTTCGAATATTTTGAGCCGATTTCCAAAACCAGAAGATCTTCTGTTGTTTTATCTCTCTTGGTAGTATCTGAAACAGAGAAAACAAAATATCCGATTTTAACGACAGCAGAATCTAATGTTTCTTGTGGAGCGGAAGCCTGTCCGTTGATTCTGATGTCAAACTGTGCATAAATTAAGACAGGGAATGTCAATAGCAGAAAGATCAAACTTTTTTTCATGATAAAAATGTTAGTCATTAATTTCTGCAAATATATGACTAAAAGTTTAGACAATCCAAGTATGAGATGTTAAAAAATGTGATTTATGGAAAAAATGTAAAATACAGCCTTACGGTCTTCCTGATCGAAAGAAGTAGATCCGGGGAGGTATGTTCAGGTAAGATAGAAATATATCAAACAAAAATTTGTGTCTTCTTTTATTTAGTTGTAACTTCGCACTTGTTACATTATTTCATATGTACATAATTTGTTTTTTAAGGTCGTATGGAACTCGCGTCATTGTTGGCTACGTCGATTACTTCGTAATTGGCTGATGCCGATTCTACGAATTCATGCTCTTTGGTGCAAGTTTTGCATGCTCGTTTCATAAAGAATTCGGTGTATTACACAAATTTTGAACGAACTACTGATAGATATGAATTGGAATAAAAAAAAAATACAGGCAACAAATGGTCTAATTATTGAAGCCCAAGCCCCTGTTATTATATCGGCAAGCCGCTCGACTGACATTCCTGCATTTTATTCCGATTGGTTTTTTCAACGTTTGAAAGAAGGATATGTCAAATGGAAAAATCCGTTTAATGGAGTACCTTTGTATGTTTCGTTTCAAGACACACGATTGATTGTTTTTTGGTCGAAAAATCACAAGCCGCTTATCAAACATTTGGACTATCTGGACGAAAAGAATATCAACTATTATTTTCAGTTTACGCTAAATGATTACGATGCTGAAAAATTTGAGCCAAGAGTTCCGAATGTTCAGGCGAGAATAGAAACATTTGTTGAATTAGCAGAAAAAGTTGGTAAAGAGAAAGTGATCTGGCGTTTCGACCCGTTGATATTAACTGATAAAATCGGGGTGGAAGAACTATTGCGAAAAGTTGAAAACATAGGTAACCAATTAAAAAATCATACGGATAAGTTGGTGTTTAGTTTTGCTGATATTGGAATTTATAGAAAAGTTCAGAATAATTTGCGTAATAATTCCATTCCCTATCAGGAATTTAATGAGCGAACAATGAATGAATTTGCAGAAGGGTTGCAACGCCTGAAATCGAGCGAAAAGTGGAAGTTTGAACTTGCCACTTGCGCTGAGCAGATTTCTTTGGGAAAATACGGAATTGTTCATAACAAGTGCATCGACGATGATTTAATAATAAAACTTTTTCCTCACGACAAAGTATTGATGGATTTCTTGGGCGTAAAAATAACACCGCCCGATATGTTCAATCCCAAAGGTACCATTGAGAAAAAACGCAAAAATAAAGACAACGGACAACGAGATTGTTGCGAATGTATTGTCAGCAAAGATATTGGCGAATACAATACCTGTCCGCATTTGTGCGAATATTGCTACGCTAATGCGAATAAAAATATAGCATTAACAAACTGGAATTTGCATAAACAGAATCCTGATAACGAAACTATTAAATAATATGGCAGGATACTATTTCAATTTACCTCAAATTGCACAGTTGACAATTTCGCAGCAAGCGGCTTTGAATGAAACAAGGCAAATTGCGTTGTCAGGTGGTCCCGGAACAGGCAAAAGCGTTGTATTGTTATGGCTGCATATCTCTGATTATCAAATGAATAAGAAGAGTTTATTGCTTACTTTTACTACTGCGCTTGCAAAGTATTTAAGCGCGTGCTGTACAACTCAAAACCCAAGCGCAGCCAACAATGTGAAAACTTCATTGCGAGGTAAACCAAAGGTTGGCCACAGTTGGCACGAAATAATTGTTGATGAAGCACAGGATTTGCCGATTAGTTACTACAACGATATAAAATCTATTGCCAATGTGTCTTATGGTGCAGATGATTCCCAGATTCTATATCCCGATGATTGTTCCAAGCAAAGTGAATTAAAATCCTTGTTTAATTCTAATGAGAATTATGTGCTTGATAAGAATTTCAGAAGTACCCAACGAATTATGCAATTTGCAAAAGTTGTGTTTCCAAATGCTTACATTCCCAAATCAGCTATTGATGGACTTTCAAACAATGTTGGGGAATTGCCGGTGTTACTTATATCCGGTAGAAATGAATGGAACGATGAGATTGGAAGATTTGATATATCCAACAGTAAACAAGATAACTCAATCATTGAAGTAATAAACCAATTCAGGTCTGATACTCATAATATTGCAATTCTTGTCCCTTTTAAAGGCGATGCGCAATTTTTTGAAACTGTTTTGAACGATAACAATGTTACGGATTTTAGTATTTATTATGACGATAGAAGTAGATTTCAAGATGGTTGTAGCAACATAAAAAATGTGCATATAACCACATTCAAATCCGCAAAAGGGTTAGAGTTTGATACCGTGATCATTCCCAATTTTCATAACTATCAGGGAGTCGATAATTTACCGAAACATTTTCATTTGAAATGGCAGGATTATTATGTCGCTATAACAAGAGCGCGTAGTAATCTCTATTTAATAAGCAATAACGATATACCCCAATTAAATTCAGTTACAGATAAATCAATGATATAAGATGGAAAAATTTTATTATTTACCGATTGATTCAACTTCGCTTGCTCACTATTTTGGCTGTGCTTGTATAAAACCAAGCAAATACTTTGAAAATAAACCGAAAGATTTACAAGACAAATTCAATGATTTCTTGCTTGTAACAACTTATTTTGGAACACAACAAACGGATTGTTGTTTGGAACTTGTTTTTACAGAACCGGAAACAAAGGAATTGATTAAAATAGCGGAGGGATTTTATCTGTATGAAAAACCATTACCCATTACTCGAATACAAAAAATTTATTTCAAGAGCAATGAACAAAAGCAGGTAACAATCACAAATATTAATATGGGCGATGCTTTTGTCCCGGACGAGCTTATCGGAATAAACAAAGAGTTTGAGGATGTTCAAACAGACCAATTGGAAAAACCAGAGGACATTTATATCAATTCGTATGAAAAGCAAATCAAAACTTTTGACGGCTTTTTAGGAGGACTTGCATTGATGCATTTGGCAAGTGGGGATTATATGAATTATTCCGAAAACTATTTTCCAACGCTTTCGTTGTTTAATTCTGCAATTCAACGCGACCTTGAATGTTCAAAAACCCACATTGATACTCGCTATCGTGGTGCATTTACGGGTGAAAGCGGTTTTCAAAAAATTATTCCTTATCTGAATAAAACGATTGATGAAACTGATGTGAGCAGCATGGCGCAGGAAGAAAACCAAACTATTATTAAAGATAAAATCACAAAAATAATTGACCTGAGTAGTTTGGATAAATGGACATATACCATTGCCGTTCTGAACACTTACGGTGTTGGTAATGAATCCAAAAGAAAAAAAATTGATGAGTTGATTTTATCGAACTTTAGATCAGAAATTAAACCCGGAAAATCGGAAGGAATTGCTTTGTGTTACGGCATAAACAGAGGTTATTCTGCTTTTTCAAATAAGTATAGTTTAGGCAAAAATGAAAAGATTGTTAAATTCCAATTAAATAGTCAACTGGATTATTATACGATTGAAAGTTTGTATCAGTATGTATTTAATAATATCAAATGTTCTGATGAATTTTCTTATTTGAAAGATTGGTGCCCTAAACAGAAATGGCATGAAATAAGCAAGAGGACTGATTATAAGATTTTAGATGTAACTGTGATTGGTAAAAAAAAGGCGAAAGTGTTATCAAAAGAATATTGGGCAAATTTATCACCATCTTTTCTCCAAGATAATAAATTGTTTGAAAAAACCTTACTTCAGATTTGTCAGGATTTAGGAAAAATAATATATTCTGATACTAAAAACGAAGTTGCAGACGATTACGAAAATCAAATTGCTCAAAAACAGGCAGAAATTGATGATTTGAAAGCAAAACTAAAGAAACTGTTGGACGAATCTCAAAAACCAACCGTTATAAAAGAGTATAAGCAACAAGAAGAACAATTGATTACATCTGTTGCAGAGCCACAAACTTCTTATCTTTCAAAAAAAGAAATAAGAAAGATTGCTGAACAAGTATTGAAATATAAAGGAAAAACAAGTGAGATGCTTAAAGCCGAAGCAAACGAAAAGAAAATACCCATACCCAAAGGGAGTAAGTCGGATGATGTAATTCTTTTATTGATGGCGCCCGATACTAACAATGACCCTAAACTGGATTTGTAATGAGTAATCTGTTCGATAAATTATTTGAAATATCTGATACTGTGGATTCGTTAGATGAGTTTCTCAATGAAAATATGCAGGCTATAAATGAGTTCTATAATTCAGATTACAAGAGTATTTGTCTTTCTAAAGATTCGGTAGATGCATTTATACAATTCAAACACAAGACTATTGCTGAATTGAATTATGAGAAGACCTATACAAAATCGTTTGTGTTGATGCTATTGGAGTATTGTGAAAGGTTCAACTTTATTGGTGCAATTCCTCATATTTATGCTATCCTTAATAAAAATGATATTCAAATAAATAGCCGGATACAAGCCGCTTTGTTATTTATGTATAACGTGGATAGTAACTCTACGTTCGTAGACAGATTTGAAGAAATATGCAAAAACCTTGAGAAAGCCATTGAATTTGAAGAGGATAACGATAAGAAATCCATAGCTACATTTTTGAATTATTATTCTTGTGTTGTAAGAGATACATATCCACATACTCAATTTGCAACGGAATTAAAATCAAAAATTTACAATAGCATTAATAATGATACTTACCAATTCCTTAAACACGAATCAATAGCGCAATCATTAGAGATTAATGTCGATAATGTTGATGACATACAAAAAATAATAGATGCTCTTCTTGAAAAGACGGTATGTATTCCTGCAAATGAAATAGAAGATGAGGATACTTGCCAAAATTTTATAATCGAAACAGATACAGATTATTCAAGAGAACTGTTATCCGTTCCAAATAACTTTGATTCTATTCGTTCCATATCTGTTTCTTGTGCTGAAACTCAAAAAATATCAGGCCGAGGGGTGAAAATTCCGGAATCAGAAAATGAACTATTTGGATATTTGAAAAGTTTCGGCAATATGCACAAAGCAAAGCTTCAATCTGCATTTGAAGCTTTGCCTGTTTTTCCCTCAAATGTAAGTGTCATCGATTGGGGCTGTGGACAGGGTATTGCAAGTATGATATTCTTTGAGAAATATGGGAACGCAACTATAACTCATATCACGCTTATTGAACCGTCTAAAATTGCGATAAAAAGAGCCGCGTTACATTGCAAAAAATATTGTCCTGACATTCCGTTAAAAACAATCTGTAAAAAATTGGACAACCTGAAAGAAAGTGATTTTAATTTGCCTCAATCAGACATTACGATACATCTTTTTTCCAACATTCTTGATATTGACGATTATTCGCAACGCCGTTTGATAAAATTGATAGAACAGACGCAAACAGGACAAAATTATGTTGTTTGTGCCAGTCCGTATATTGATACCATTAAGACAGGAAAATTAGAATCTTTCAGGCGGCACTTTGAAAGTTATGATTCGTTTGAACCGTTGTTGGACATCACAAATACTAAACGCTCGGACGACGATTTTTGGTGTTGTAATAATAGCTATAAGGGATGTCCTTGTCTTGAACACCCGGGAAATGGTTGTAACAATAAATGGACGAGAGTGATAAAAGTTTTTGGCATATGTATCCAAACACCATCACGGCACATCACTACTCAAAGTTTACCGGCACGAGGCAAATAGCCATTCAAGCACCAGTTCTTTCATTTGTTCATGATAACGGAAGTCTTTTTTAAATCCCCATCCGTGTCCTCCAACCGGAAATATATAAAGACAGGCAGGGATGTTTTTTTCTTTTAATCCCCTGTAAAATAAGATGCTGTTCTCAGGAACCACTCCTTTGTCGTCATCACTTAAAAGGAGAAGGGTAGGAGGGGTATTGTCTCTGATTTGCTTTTCGTTGGAATAGTAATCAATTAACTCCTGATTTTTTTCATCCGCTCCCAGGAGATTTTTCCGTGAACCCATATGGGTATTGATTTCTCCGAAAGTGATCACCGGGTAAAATAATATGCCGAAATCAGGTTTGGAAGATTCGTCAAAATGAGTTAAAAGAGTCGATGCCAGATGTCCTCCGGCAGAAAATCCGGAGACTCCTATTTTATGTGGATTGATATTCCATTCCGATGCTCTGTGACGTATAATTCGCATGGCTTCCTGAACATCTTTTAACGGGATTTTGTGATGACCGTTAGGCAAGCGGTATTTCATGACAATTCCGGTGATCCCGTTTTCCGCATACCATTGGGCAAAATCAACGCCTTCATGACCGGCAGCTTCGATCCCATATCCTCCGCCGGGACAAATCAAAACGGCAATCCCGGTATTTTTTGCTTTGTCGGCCGGATAAATTTTGAAAGAAGCCACGCTGACATTGGATACATGTCCGGAACCATTCGTAGTCTCTTCTGCGGTGATCCCGTTACTTTCCGTTGTACCACCCGGCCATACGGGAATCTCCATAAGTTCTTGAGCGCTTATTGTCATACTTGTTAAAAGCAGGATCGCTAAAAAAAAAATCTTCATATAGTTACTTTGTTATATAGAATGTTTTGTTCCGAGCCACTTGTTTGAAAAAAATGTTTTATTAATGATCATTATCAAATTTAGTCGTAATTATTTTAAAACACAACAACGACTTTGACTGTACAAAAGTAAGATAATTATTGAAAAAAATATAATAACCGGTTGAATTATTGAACTTCTTCCAGATTTGTCCTTTGAAATGTTCCGCTTGGCGCATCAAAAATTTAAAATGCGATTTCATTCCGATTAATTTTATTACTTTTGTAACCATGAAGTTAAAAGTAATTTAAGAAATGGACGTGCGAGCTCCATATGATCTTTTTAAAGTAAAATTATGCACATATGAAAAAAGTTAGTTTATTTCTGATCAGTCTGTTGATCCTGACCGGATGTTCGGCTGTAAAATCGGTGAAGATTGCTGTTACAAATCCATCGGAAATTGATAGGGCAAATGAAATGGTTCACGTGGAGTGGAATAAAGTGGTGGAAAAACTGGTGTTAACCGGAGGAGAGACGTTTGTTATACGAAACGAAAGTGGCGCACAGGTTCCTTATCAGATCATTTATGATGGGGAGGCAACACCCCAATCGGTTATTTTTCCTGCATCCGTTTTGAAAGGAGGAACCGTTAATTACACTATTGAACCGGGTAAACCGGAAGAATTTGCAAAAAAAACGTTTGGAAGAGCGGTTCCCGAGCGCAAGGATGATTTTGCATGGGAAAACGATCGTATTGCGTTCCGCATGTACGGCCCGGCATTGGCAAACGAAAATCCCAGTAATGGGGTCGACGTTTGGTTGAAGAAAACCAATGATCTGATTGTAGACAAATTTTATAAAGATGATCTGGAAAACAAAATCTCCTATCATCTCGATCATGGTCTTGGACTCGATTGTTACAAAGTCGGGCATACTTTAGGGGCTGGAGGCGTGGCGCCGTTTTTTAACGATTCATTGTGGATCGGAGGCCATTATTCGAGAGCTAAATTGCTGTATTCAGGAATATTACGTACAGCTTTTGAACTCGAATATGATTCCGTACCATTAGATAACAAAATAATAACGGAAAAAATAATCATATACTTGGATGCATATTCTCAGTTTAGTAAAGCAGTCGTTTCATACGATGGAGACTTTGAGAATTTTCAGGTAGCAGGAGGTATTTGGTTGCACAGTGATCAGGAATTAGGCAATATGCAGTCCAAACCGGAGTCCGGATACATTGCCTATGGAGAAAATGCTTCAGACTCGAAAGTCCCGGCGGGAAGAACATATCTGGGTGTTATTTTCCCGGATGGAATGAAAACCGTTGATCGTCGTAACGATCATTTGATAGGATTGGCTGATTATAAAAAAGGAGATCAGTTTATTTACTATTTCGGCGCCGGTTGGAGCGATTGGGGCTTTGATACCGATGATGCCTGGTTTGAGCATGTAGATAAATGTGCAGCACAGGTCAAACAACCCTTACAGCTTGTTGTGCAGTAATTTATGAAAGATTTGTTCGAAAAGATACAAAACGCGGGTAAAACATTGAATCTGATTGACGATGAAAAAGTCAATCAGGTTCTTCTGTCTATTGCAGACCGGATCACTTCCGGTATCGATCTGATTTTGTCTGAAAATAAAAAAGACTTAGACCGGATGGAACCGGAAAATCCCAAATACGATCGACTGAAGCTCACGCCGGAGCGCATTGCCGGAATAGCAGAAGATATGAGGCATGTGGCTCGGTTACCGTCTCCTCTTGGACAAGTTTTAATGCAGGAAATTTTGCCGAATGGTATGGAGTTGAAAAAGATCCCGGCGCCGTTTGGAGTGATTGGAATTATTTATGAGGCGCGTCCGAATGTAACCCCCGATGTTTTTTCGCTTTGTTTAAAATCCGGAAATGTATGCGTACTAAAAGGTGGATCGGATGCAGAATACTCCAATCGTGCTATTGTAAACATTATCCGGGAAGTATTGTCTGCCGAAAAAATTAATCCTGATACTTGTACTTTGTTGTCCTCCGACAGGGAAGCAACAGTAGAATTGTTGAATGCAACGGGATATGTTGATCTCATTATTCCGCGGGGAAGCCGGAGTCTCATTCAATATGTCAGGGATCATTCGAAAATCCCGGTAATAGAAACCGGTGCGGGTATTTGTCATACCTATTTTGACAAATCAGGGGATAAGGAAAAGGGCAGGGCAATCGTCACCAATGCAAAAACCAGGCGTGTGAGTGTCTGTAATGCCCTGGATTGTCTGATAATACATCAGGAGCGTTTGCAGGATCTTCCATATTTGTGTGGAAAACTGATGGAAAAAAAGGTGATTATTTATGCCGATGTGTCTTCATACAATGTCCTGAATTCATCTTATCCTTCCGATTTACTACAGCCGGCTTACGATGGATGTTATGGAACCGAATTTCTGGATTATAAGATGAGTATTTCAACCGTACAATCCATTGAAGAGGCGTTAGCGCATATTTCAAAGTATGGTTCCAAACATAGCGAATGTATTGTTTCCGAATCAAAAGACTCCGTGGACTTGTTCCAAAAGAGGGTTGATGCCGCCTGCGTATATGCAAATGTATCCACTGCATTTACTGATGGAGCCCAATTCGGGATGGGAGCTGAAATAGGTATCAGTACGCAAAAAATGCATGCTCGCGGACCTATGGCGCTGAAAGAGTTGACTACATACAAGTGGTTGATCAGCGGCGACGGTCAGGTCAGAACTAATTAACTTAATATTCACTCGTCATTTTGACTATAAGAAAAAATCTATATAAACAGGATAATAATATGAAACGAGCATGCAAAACTTGCACCCAAGCGCATGAACATGACGCGAGTTCCATATGACCTTTAAAAAACAAATTATGTACATATGAAAGTATTTACGAATGTAAAGGATCTGGGAGACCTGAATGTTTCTCTGAAAGAAGCTCTCGAAATAAAGAAAAATCGCTTCGCTTATAAACATCTGGGCGAAAATAAAACCTTACTGATGGTGTTTTTTAACTCCAGCCTGAGAACACGTCTTAGTACGCAAAAAGCAGCTATGAATCTCGGTATGAACACAATGGTACTCGACGTCAATCAGGGCGCCTGGAAATTGGAGACTGAACGCGGAGTCGTGATGGATGGCGATAAACCCGAACACATGCTTGAAGCAATACCGGTGATGGCTTGTTATTGTGATGTGATTGGAGTCCGTTCTTTTGCACAATTTGAAAATAAAACCGACGATTATAGCGAAAAAATACTGAATCAGTTTATTCGGTATTCGGGAAAGCCGGTGTTCAGTATGGAAGGGGCGACTACTCATCCGTTACAGGCTTTTGCCGATTTGATTACTATTGAAGAATATAAGAAAAAAGAACGTCCCAAAGTTGTCCTGACCTGGGCTCCTCATCCCAGAGTGCTCCCACAGGCTGTTCCCAATTCCTTCGCCGATTTTATGAATGAAGCCGATGTCGATTTTGTGATCACTCATCCGGAGGGATATGAATTGGACGAGAAATTCGTGCGTGGTGCAAAGATCGAATACAATCAACACAAAGCATTTGAAGGAGCGGACTTTATCTATGCTAAAAACTGGGCGGCATACAGCGATCCCAACTATGGGAAAATACTGAGCAAAGATAGGAATTGGACTGTAGATGAAAAAAAAATGTCATTAACCGATAAAGCTTATTTTATGCACTGCCTGCCTGTACGCCGGAATATGATCGTTACGGATGATGTGATCGAAAGTCCGCAATCCATCGTAATACCTGAAGCTGCCAATCGTGAGATTTCAGCCCAACTGGTAATCAAGCGAATGTTGTGATATTGTTGCATTTTCCATCTGAAAAAATGTTTCGTGGGCATAATTCAGGTACTTCAGTATCTTGAATGCATTGAAGTAACTGAAAAAACGTTTCCGGAAAGAAGAAATATTTCCGGTATTCCGGTTTATTTCTTCCAATTTGCAGATCAGGTTGTCCCGGATGATAAAATCCCGGACAGGTTGTGGTAAATCGTTTATAATAAATGAAATATCTTCAGGAGGAGATTTGAAAAACGAATCTATCTGATCAAAAAGTTGTTTTAAAATTTGGAAAGCTCCGAAATTATACGTATATTTAATAATGGAATCACTTTTGCTGAGTTTTGCTAGTTCCGGACCCGTACCGAATGGTACTCTGTCGGAAAAACGGGCTGCAGGATAGACCTTTGTGGAATCAATAAACTTTGTTTTTTCCAGTGGAAACACTTTTTGCATAAAATAAAAATCCTCTCCTGCCTGTAATTTGCACATGCCGCCGACACGGGCATAAGTTTCGCAGGTAACGGCAATTGCCGATCCGATGGTGTAATAAGCATAAGGAAAACCACAGTATTCCAGCGCCGCCCTGTAATAACGGAGATACGATTCATAGGCTTCCGAAGCTCTCCGGATCGGGTCGTTTTCGGGCAAATGTCCAACCGGATGATGAAATTCGATGGTGGCGGAGTTCAGGTCGTTTCCCCTGAATTGCTTGTGAATTTCGGAAAGATAATTCCGCTCAACCGTACAATCGGCATCCAGACAAATAATGATCCCGTTTTCAGATGCAATCCGGTTGAAACGGAAAGTCGCTTCGTCCATTCCGATTTTTCTGGGTAATCCCGCTCCGGTCTGATGCCCCGGTAAATCTTCGATCAGTAAAGGAATTATTTCGAATCCCGGACGATTTTGGTTCAAGGCGAAATCCAGACATTTTTGATATGTTTTTTTATTAAAGCCTTTTATTGTCTCATCAACGAAAGTATAGGAATTAATTAAAACAATAATTTCTATTCCGCAATCGACAGGATGACAATCAAGCAGACTGTTTAGGGTAGTCAAAACTTCCGGTTCGTTGAAGCAGGGTATTACGACAACCATCTCCAGGTCATTGGGAACAGGTCTATTCGTGGTTAAACATTGTTTATGGTGTTTAGCCAGATACTGTTCAATGACAGATTGTCTTTTGATTTTCATTTAAAACAACGATCCCGGGATTACCCCGGGATACTTATGATTGAGAGATGTATAAATCCGGATTACTTTTCTTTCGGAACATATCTGTCGTTCAGAAACTTAATTACATCGGCGGTAATATCGTAGGCTTCATTTGCAATAATGAACGGATTTGTCCCTTGTTTGCTGAATATAACCTGATATTTTCTTGTTTCATTATAAACTTTCAAAGAAGCGACAATCGTATCGCTCATTTGCAGATTCAGTTTCATACGTTCCAACTCAAGCTCCTCTTGAGCTTTAGCTGCAAGTTCCTGCAATTCCTGATCTTTGCGGGCCAGCCGTTCTTCTTCCTGCTGCCTTCTTTCAGGCGAAATGAAAGCATTAATCTGAGCTTTTGCCTGAAAATCCATAAACTCTTTTTGTAATTCTTTTGCTTTACTATTCACATGAACAGTCGATTTTTCACGCTTATCCATCAGAGTATTACTCAGATCTTTGAAATAATTATAATTATTAAGCAAAGAATCGATGTCGATATATGCTATGGGTAATTCCGCAGATATAGAGTCAGACATGACCGCTCCGGTGTGTTTTTCAGATCCTCCTCCTTTTCCTGTAAAGTACAAGATAAATAAAATAATTACAGCTACAGCAAGGACGCCATTAATAATGTAATTTGTATTCTTCATAAACAACTTGAATTCGTTTAACTTTATTTTTGTTTTTATTAATTCATAAAAGACA
>JAIRZF010000285.1 GCA_031267385.1 Dysgonamonadaceae bacterium
CCATTACAAATTGTAGTGGCGGAGGCGACGGTGGTTATGCCGGCGGCTCCAGTTCATATGATTACGGCTCACACACAACACCGGAAACTAGGAACGACTGTTCCGGATCTGCGACACAAAATGCAAATGCCGCCCAATCCGTGTTGAATCAACCAAGTCTTGCAACCAATATCGACAGGATAAGGAACCAGGCGCAATTCAATGACGTCGAATATAGTTTTTCAATACAAAAGAACGGGAATAATTATCTGCCTGCTTTCATGGACATAGGAACATACGGACATGTATCGCTTGAATATGACAGCAATACAATTTATACCGTTCATAGCCACCACGAATGTGACCAATTAGGAAACGTCGCATTCTCTGCGCCTTCTTTTGCAGATTTAATCTATGTATTAGATCGTTTCGGAACAGGCATCAAACTCTATCAGAAAGAAAACAAATTCAAGGATTTCAAGGAACAACAGACAGTTCCGCCTAATTCTGAAAATAATTATAGTTATCAACCTAAAATATGTCCATAAATCATGAAAAAAAATCTTATTTTATTTTTAGCAAGCATTTGCGCCTGTTTAAATTTAAGCGCACAATGCCCGCCACATTTTAAACCTGTTGAAGAATTCAACAAAGATGTCGTTTCCTATCTCGTTTATAATTTCGGCGATGAAAACGGGAAAGCGTTCCATGGAAAAACTGTGGACGAGGTTATTCAATGTATGGGATTACAAATCAATTTCTTTGGAATAGGTATCGACACCAAAAATAATACAGATAGAATCCGTTATATTAGTTTGCGACTATACGATGAAAAAAATGATTATTTTTATCGACAAAATAAAATAGACGCGCCTTGTTTTTCAATTTATTTTGTTGATCTTATCCCCTCAGGAGAAGTAATGAAACAAAGGAGAGCTAATGGAGGGGGAAAATGGACTCCCGAACTGGAAGCTCTGTTCAAGGACATCGTCGTGGACTATACCCGGGCTTTTTATTCTTATAAATAAAGAAATAATTGAAAAAAAAACTCTCATTACAGGATATTTTAAAAATGGCAAGATCAGTTATCGGAAGTCTTATTTGCTTGTTTGTAATTTACTCATGTAACGAACGTCATCCTCCATCATCCTGTCTCCTTTCCATTTATGCCGAAAGAAGACGGAAGCTTTCTTTTTATTCAACCCGATACTACAAACTTACAAACTATGCAACTATTCCGTAAACATCCATTACCATTCTGGTGGCAATATGCAAAAGAGAATCCCGTAGGAGGAAAATTTCAAGTGGCTAACCGCCTTCCAAAGGACTATATTTACTTCGCAACCATACACGAGGTAAAGAAGAAAGAATTTTCACCTATGAATATAGGAAACAAACATGGCGGTAGAGACTATCATTCCTTAGCCATTTTACAGGTTCCGTTAAATACCGCCCCAGGTTCAATCTCCAGGCTATTAGCAATAATATCTCCATGATACTGCACGGAACTCTTGAGGCATAAAACTCCGTTAGACTGAGTGTTGCCCTGTATTTTTCCCATCAACTCGGCATTCAGACAAACAATCTGACCCAATATCTCAGCATTTGGCCCTACTACAATTTTTCCCGAACACTCAATATTTCCTTCGACTTTTCCATCAATACGCAGATCTTCTTCCGCAAAAATATTACCTTTGACAGTGGTTCCGGACGCCAAACTATTATGCATACCCGATGTAGGTATAATCTGTTTTGCTTTCATCATCATATAGTTGTATTTTTAACAAATTAATCTTGAAATTGCAAATATACAAACAAAAAACTACTTTTGTTATCATGGCTAAAAATATTATTCTCCTGGAAGGCATGAAATTCTATGCCTATCATGGTGTACTAGAACAGGAAAAGATTCTCGGCAATCATTATACGATTGACTTGAAGATCCGTTTAGACCTTTCTAAAGCATCCCAAAGCGATAATCTGAACGATACTGTCAGCTATGCCGATATTTATGCCGTTGTCAAAGATGAAATGGCAATACCTTCACAATTGCTGGAACACGTCGCCGGAAGGATCATTAAAAAACTTGAAACCCGCTTTCCTGCAATTGAAAAAGTCAGGATCAAACTCTCCAAACACAATCCTCCGATTGGCGGAGAAGTGGAAAAAGCGACAATCATAATTTAATCGGGACGGGTAAGTCCCGGGACAGGATACTTGAGACTACATCTTTTTTGACAGGATGTAAGCTGTACTGGTAGATAAATCATCTTCCGACAGGTTTTTAAATTTTTTGGAAAGTTGGTTTTTGCTTAATTTATTTTCTAATTTCACTGGTTTGTCCTCTATTATTTTAAAGCCATGCTTCAAATTCATTTCGACATGCTTTGAATGTGGTTGCCTGTTAATCAGGAAAGATTTTCCTCCCTTCACAATATGCCACTCCATGTCGCTATATGTCCAATGCCCGTTCCATGTCGGGATAGAACCATGTGACCTGAAATCAATGGAATGAGACATAAGCCCATCTGACTTAAGCCATTTACTCATGGCGTCATAGGTATTTTCAAGTTCTTCGACATGTTCAAGAACTGCTTGGGAATAAATGAAATCCAATGAATTATGCTTTACAACATGAAGGTCAAACCAGGGTATTTGATATTTTATAAACGAATTGTTCGGGTTATCCATGTCAAGGAGTTCTTTTCTTATCAGATTCAATCTCGTTTCCGACAATGAATTTTCCAATATGTCATCGGTAAGAATAGAAGATGGAAAGCTATAATCCTCCAAAAAGGGAGTTATTTCCGGGTATTCGTTATTATCGGGAATATCGGCGCGGCTTTTGAATAAAGTGACAAGTTCCTCAAAAATTTGCAGGTTGCGCTTACCGTCCCAATATTTGACGACATCCAGAAAATGGATCTGGTTTACCCCTGACAGCAATGCCGAAAGCCCGATACCCAACGAGTCGCCCGGCCCCAATTCGGCAGCGCTTTCCGGGAGTTTGTCATATACGGCATGCCAGCTCTTCAAGTGCCTGAACCATACGGAATAGCAGTATCGGCTTTCGCTGGTTCCTCCTGTTCCTTTGCGGATCAGGGATTTTACTCCGGGAATATGCTTGATCATCCCTTTAATTATTGGCTTTATTTTTTCTTGATTCATAATATTTCTGATTTACATATAAAAGTAGCGTTTATTTTTTGATATACAATACAAACAGGTGAAAAATTTTAGTTATTATAAAATCTGACATTTTGCCCGATTTTTCAAATTGGCATATAATTTGATTAATCCCAAAATAATAAATATATTTGTTGTGTTTATAACAATAACGAAGTTATAGTATGGAAAGAAATTTTTCAGATAACGTAAAAGAAGTTTTAGCTTATAGCCGCGAAGAAGCAGGCCGTTTGCACAACAGTAATGTAAAAACAGAACACTTGCTGTTGGGAATGTTGCGGGATAAATACAGCAAAGCTTCATCCATCATATATCGTTTGGGACAAGATCCTGACGAAATCAAACAGGCTATAGATATTGAACTGTTTGAAGAAAATTCCGACTATATCAGTGAAAATCAATTGATCATAGACAAAAGTGTTGAAAATCTGCTGAGAATCAGCATGTTGGAATCCATGGGATTAAATAATGAAGAAACCGATACCCAGCACTTGTTGCTGGCCATCCTGAAAAATAAAACTAGTTTAGCCGCTCAAATTTTGCATCAGTACAATATTGATTATGCAAAAGTTTACGAGTTGTTATCAAAAGGAAGTGATAATAATCGTCGGAAAAACGACATTTTCGGTATGGGAGCCGGATTTACAGATGAGGGAGACGATGACGATGAAGATCAATTCCCCAAAAAGAAAACGCCTTCAAAGTCCTCTCAACCCGGTACAAAAAGTAGCGACACTCCTGTTCTGGACAGTTTTGGGACGGATATGACCCGTGCTGCGGAGGAAAACAGATTGGATCCTATTGTGGGACGTGAACGCGAAATTGAACGTCTGGCGCAGATCCTGAGTCGTAGAAAGAAAAACAATCCTGTATTGATCGGAGAACCTGGCGTCGGTAAGTCAGCCATAGTGGAGGGATTAGCTCTTCGAATCGTTCAGAGAAAAGTATCCCGCGTGTTGTTCGACAAACGGGTAATCAACCTGGACATGGCTTCTATCGTTGCAGGAACAAAATACCGCGGACAGTTTGAAGAACGTATCAAGGCCGTACTTAATGAATTATCTAAAAATCCGAATATCATCCTTTTCATCGACGAAATACACACTATTGTCGGTGCAGGAGGAGCCGTAGGTTCTATGGATGCAGCCAACATGCTCAAACCGGCTTTGTCCAGAGGCGAAATTCAATGTATCGGAGCAACAACACTCGATGAGTACAGGAAGAATATAGAAAAAGACGGAGCCCTGGAACGCCGTTTCCAGAAAGTAATGGTCGATCCTACCACTCCGGAAGAAACACTTCAGATCTTGCTGAATATCAAGCCGAGGTACGAAGACCATCACAATGTGACTTATACTCGGGATGCGTTGGAAGCTTGTGTAAAACTGACGGAACGTTACATCAGCGACCGGAATTTTCCGGACAAGGCGATTGACGCTCTGGATGAATCCGGATCAAGAGTTCACATTTCCAATATTGTGGTTCCTAAAGCCATCGAAGAACTGGAAGCGGAAATGGAAGAAACAAAACAGTCAAAACTACAATCCGTTAAATCTCAGAATTTTGAACTTGCCGCCAGTTTCAGAGATAAAGAACGTCAATTGTTGTTGAAACTGGAAGCTGCAAAAACCAAATGGGAAGAAGAATTACAGGAAAACAGGGAAATTGTCGATGAAGACAAGGTTGCTGAAGTCGTAGCCATGATGTCCGGAGTGCCCGTGCAACGTATAGCTAAAGCAGAAAATCAGAAATTGATGGAAATGGCCGATATACTCAAAGCAAAAGTGATCGGACAGGATGACGCCGTAACTAAAATAGTTAAAGCGATACAACGGAACCGTATCGGTCTTAAAGATCCGAATAAACCGATCGGGACATTCATGTTCTTGGGACCTACCGGTGTCGGCAAGACCCACCTGGCAAAGAAATTGGCCGAATACCTGTTTGACTCGACCGATACCCTGATCCGTATCGATATGAGTGAATACATGGAAAAATTCACTGTCTCACGCCTGATCGGTGCGCCTCCGGGATACGTTGGTTACGAAGAAGGCGGCCAGTTAACCGAAAAAGTACGCAGGAAACCATATTCCGTAGTACTTCTCGACGAGATAGAAAAAGCTCATCCCGATGTATTTAACTTATTGTTGCAGGTGATGGATGAGGGACGTCTGACAGACAGCCTTGGACGCCGGATCGACTTCAAGAATACAATCGTGATCATGACGTCCAATGTTGGAACACGTCAATTGAAAGAATTCGGCCGCGGAGTTGGGTTCACCTCCTCAAGTAGCGCATCCGATGATAAGGAGTTTTCACGCGGGGTCATTCAAAAAGCGTTGAACAGGGCTTTTGCTCCTGAATTTTTGAACCGGGTAGATGATATTGTAACGTTCGACCAATTGGATAAAGATGCGATATACAAGATTATTGACCTGGAATTGAAAGGCTTCTACCAACGCGTCGAAAATCTGGGTTACAAACTCGTTATCACCGATAAAGCAAAGGAATTCATTGCATCCAAAGGCTACGATGTCCAATTTGGCGCCCGTCCGCTGAAACGCGCTATTCAGAAGTATCTGGAAGATGAATTGGCGGAAATGATCATTAAAGCAAGTGTCTCCGACGGTGATGCAATAACCGTGGATTTCGATTCCGAAAACCAGAAAATCATCACAGAAGTAGACAAGAAGACCGGAAGACCGGAAGACGTGTAAGACATGTAAGACAACTAACGGTCTTACGGTCTTACGGTCTTACGGTCTTACGGTCTTACGGTCTTCATCAATACGCCAAAATGTCAGTCTTCTCCGGGCTGGCATTTTTTTTGAGTATCGTTTTACCGTAATATAAAAATCAAATAAAAAATACATAAATCATGAGTACACAAAAAGGTCACATTGGAGTAACTACGGAAAACATTTTTCCGATTATCAAAAAATTCCTCTACAGCGATCATGAAATTTTCCTGCGCGAATTAATTTCTAATGCCGTAGACGCTACACAGAAACTAAAAACCCTGGCCTCTGTCGGTGAGTTCAAAGGAGAATTGGGAGATACAAGCGTTCGAATCGAACTGGACAAAGAAACAATCACGATTTCCGACCGCGGTATTGGAATGAGTTCCGAAGAAATTGAAAAGTACATCAACCAGATTGCATTTTCAAGCGCCAACGACTTTCTGGATAAGTATAAAAATGATGCAAACGCCATTATCGGACATTTTGGCTTGGGATTCTATTCTGCATTTATGGTTTCTAAAAAAGTAGAGATCATCACTAAATCGCATCAGGACGCCCCCGCCATGAAATGGAGTTGCGACGGCTCTCCCGAATATACCATGGAAGAAGCCCAAAAAGAAGATCGTGGCACCGATATTATTCTTTACATCGATGATGAAAGTAAAGAATTTCTCGAAAAATCAAGGATTGAAAGTTTGTTGAAAAAATATTGCCGCTTCCTGCCTGTGCCCGTTGTATTGGGGAAAAAATCCGAATGGAAAGACGGAAAAACCGTCGATACCGATGAAGACAATGTCATCAACGATACAAACCCCTTGTGGACACGTAAACCCTCGGAATTAAAAGATGAAGATTACATGAAATTCTATCAGGATCTATATCCATTCAGCGATGAACCCTTATTCCGGATCCATTTGAATGTGGATTATCCTTTCAATCTGACGGGTATATTGTATTTCCCGAAGATCAAAAGTAATCCGGATCTGCAACGCAACAAAATCCAGTTGTACTGCAATCAGGTATATGTAACAGACTCGGTAGAAGGAATTGTTCCCGAATTTCTCACCCTTTTACACGGCGTAATAGATTCCCCGGACATCCCGTTGAATGTATCCCGTTCCTATTTGCAAAGCGACAGTAATGTTAAGAAAATATCCAATCACATCGCTAAAAAAGTAGCTGACCGCCTGGAAGATATATTCAAAAATGACCGTCCTCAATTTGAAGATAAATGGGAGAGTTTGAAAATATTCATTGAATATGGCATGCTAAGCGACGATAAATTCTACGAAAGGGCTGAAAAATTCACTTTGTTGAAAAATATAGATGGGAAAGCGTTCACTTTGGACGAATATAAATCGTTGATCAATGACAATCAGACGGATAAAGATGGAAATCTCATCTATTTGTATTCCAATAATAAAACTTCACAATATTCATATATCGAGGCGGCTAAAAATAAAGGTTACGACGTTTTATTGATGGATGGACAACTGGACATACATTTTGTCGGTAAATTGGAACAAAAACTTGAGAAAAGTCGTTTTGTACGTGTAGACAGTGATGTGATCAATAAATTGATCCTGAAAAGCGACGAACAAGAAGTGAAATTATCCAAAGAAGAAACAGATGCCCTGGTAGAAACTTTCAAATCGGCTATTCCTGCAATGGATAAAGTCGATTTCATCGTAGGTTTCGAGCGCTTGGGAGAATATGGAAGTCCGGTTACGATCACTCAGAGCGAATTTATGCGCAGGATGAAAGAAATGTCGGAAATGCAGGGAGGTATGAATTTTTACGGAGAAATGCCGGATTCATACAATATGGTTGTCAATCTTGATAATTCCTTGGTACAAAAGATACAAAACGATGAAGAAGGGTCGAAAGATGTCCTCCGCCAATTGGTCGATTTGGCGCTGTTGTCGAATAACATGCTAAAAGGAGAAGCCTTGAATGATTTCATCAAGAGAAGTATCTCGCTGATATAATTTTTCCTAACTTTGCAGAAAATAATAAGTATGCACTTTTTTTATACCCCTGATATAATGCTGGCGAATGAACTTCCGGAACAGGAGGCCCGGCATTGTATCAGGGTGTTGCGTCTGAAAGAAGGAGATGCAATCCGGTTGACCGATGGAAAAGGCTACTTTTATGACGCCGTTATTACTTTAGCAGATCCCAAACATTGCAAAGTCGGAATTGCAGAGATTGTCCGTGAAACTCCATCCTGGAATTGTAATATAGAGATTGCTCTTGCTCCAACCAAAAATATCGACCGGACGGAATGGTTTGCCGAAAAAGCGACTGAAATAGGAATCAACAAAATCAGTTTTCTCAAATGCCGGTATTCCGAAAGAAAGGACATCAACCTTCCAAGGATCGAAAAGATCACTGTTTCCGCCATGAAACAGTCGATGAAAGCGACATTACCGGAATTACAGGATATGATTGATTTTAAAAAAGTCATATCCGGTGACTTCCCCGGACAAAAATTCATTGCACATTGTTATCCGGGAGAGAAAAGACCACTTTGTGAGGCATACAAGCCCGGTGGCGACAGTTTAATCCTGATAGGGCCGGAAGGCGATTTTAGCGAAGAAGAACTCTCCATGGCCATGGAAAACGGATTCAAGGCCATTTCTCTGGGAGAAAGCAGATTGAGGACAGAAACCGCAGCTTTAGCTGCCTGTCAGACGATCCATATCGTAAATCAATTGAATAAAAGATGAAAAAGATACTCAAGAAAATAGCAATCCGGATCAGGAATATCATCTTAGTCCTTTTTTTACTGAGTTTATTTTTAGTCCTTTTATACAAATTTGTTCCGGTTCCGTTTACTCCACTAATGGTGATCCGTTCGGTAGAAAAAGTCGTCGACAACAAAAAAGTACAGATCAAACATCACTGGGTTCCTTTATCTAAAATTTCCCAAAATCTTGTCCAGGCCGTTGTTGCATCCGAAGACAACTTGTTTCTGGCTCACAACGGTTTTGATTTTCAACAGATTGAAATTGCTAAGGATGAAGCTGCTAAGGGTAAAAAACTCCGTGGCGCAAGCACTATTTCCCAACAGACGGCAAAAAATGTATTTTTGTGGAATGGCGGTGGATTTTTCAGGAAAGGACTGGAAGCTTATTTCACCATACTCATCGAATTTGTCTGGGGAAAAGAACGGATCATGGAAGTTTACCTGAATTCCATAGAAATGGGTGACGGTATTTTTGGAGCGGAAGCTGTAGCCAAAGCTCACTTTAATAAACATGCGGCAAACCTGACTGAAAGTGAAGCCGCCCTGATCGCAGCAACTCTGCCGAATCCGATCCGGTTCAACTCGGCGAATCCAAGTCCGTATATGCTAAAAAGACAGGCTAAAATTCAGTCCCTGATGAAAAAAATAATTAAGGTTGATTTTGGGAAGTCAAACGACAAGAAAAAAAACCAACCATCCAAGAGTAAATCAAAGAAGTGGAAAGTATGATAAGTTATACGGATTGGGGACTTATACCTTACTCTGAGGCCTACGAAAAGCAAAAACGACTTTTTGAAAGTGCAATTGAGAAAAAAAATCAAGGAGAAAAACCTGAAAATACCCTTATTTTCTGTGAACATCCACACGTCATTACCATCGGAAAAAACGGATTATCTTCAAACCTGCTGTTCCCTGAACAAAGACTGAAAGAAAAACAAGTCGAACTGTTCCATGTAGACAGAGGGGGGGACGTCACCTATCATGGGCAAGGACAACTGGTCGGTTATCCGGTATTCGATCTTGAAAACTTCAAGCTGGGCCTGAAAGATTATATTTTCCGCATGGAGGAATGTATTATCAAATTACTGGAAACTTATAACATCAGGAGTGAACGCCTGGAAGGAGCAACCGGGGTGTGGATCGATACCGACAAACCCGGAAAAACAAGAAAAATTTGTGCTATTGGGGTTAAAAGCAGCAGGTACGTAACCATGCATGGTTTTGCTTTAAACGTCAACACCGATCTGGCTTATTTTCAATTGATTAATCCCTGTGGCTTTGTGGATAAAGGCGTTACTTCAATGGAAAAAGAATTACAAAAACCGATTGACTTTGAGGAAGTGAAAGACCGGTTATTAAAACTATTTCAGGACTATTTTCAGTAACTCATGTCAATAACGGAACGAAAGGCTCAGCAAAAAATTCATCGGACGTAAATCAAAACCGGTCGACACTGTGTTAGGGCCATTATACTGGGTATAAGAATACCTTTTTTGATCAAAAATATTAGTCCAGTCTAACGAATATTCAATCTTTTTTGTTTTATATAGAACGCTTAAATCTGCGAAAAACAAGTTGGCATACGAATTTGAAGATAATTGACTTCGATAATATTCCATTTTTCCTTTCAATATCCATTGTTTTGAGGGAAAAGCATTGACCGTGAAGAAATGAGACACCTGATTAATAGACGGATTCTTTTTCCCTGCCTGAGGTTTAATTTGTGTCTTGATATTTGCATAATTGAGGATGTAAGAAACATTCAGTTCATCGGTTATTTTAGTATCTATTTTAGGCCTCAATGAAGTCACCTTATGAATCCACTCCAATTCCGTTCCCTGTTGAATTTGTTTAGAAATCAGATAGTTATAGGATGAATTAAGGGAAAATGATGTCAATATGGAACTGACATACTTGCTGATGTTTCCGCTTACAAGCCAGGAATCACTGTTGTTAGGAGACTCAATTGCACTAAATAAAGAATAGATGCCTGTAAAATCCGTTTCATTCAACAAATTGGATCTCGTCTTCCTCCGGGTAATTCCCATATTGGCAAACAAACCCGCTATTGCATCCCGATATGATGCATGTAAACGATACGATTGACTACTCCTTTTAGACAGGATACCACTTCCCCGATGAAAACTCCGGTAATTAGTCATAATATAGGCATTAGTAAAATCCATAATATCTCCAATATAGTTGTCATAATTGTAAGATAATGAATTTGACCACAGAGAATTCCACCTGAAAACAACCGAAACCGAAGGATTTACAAATAAGAAATCAAAATTTTCCTTCGTATTTTGCAATACATCACGGCTTGACAAGGTGTTGAAAGATACAGGAAGAGAAAAATCCATGTTTAATTTAGCGGATGGCTTGTAATTGTATTTGGGCGTAAAATTATAAATCCATTTATCGGATTTAATATGATTATCTGTTACTATCGACAAAGGCAGATGATCTGTTGATGAATTCAAATCATCTGAATAAGCCTGGATATTAAAATCAAAACGAAGACTTGAAGTTCTCCATAAAAAACCATAAGTAGCTGAATTGGATGTATAAAAATTACTTAAACCTGCATGCTGGGTTATTTCCCCGGTAATTGAGTCCATTTTTACGCCTAACTGCTGAGGTAATCTTGAATAACGAATAAGTGATGAAAATTGTACTATTTTTGATTGAATGATCTTGACAGCGCTCCAATCATTCCGGACATAAAATAACGGCGTCCTGAACCGTTGCTCCACATTATTAATTCCGGCTACCGACGATTGGGACGAATTCCATATACCGCTGAATTTCAATGAATTATCCATGTAATATTTCCTGGAATTGAGCGTATAACTCAGTACTGCATCAAGCTGATTGGTGTAACGATCCAGAATATTGGATTCATCTATTACCAAATTCGTATCGGACGAAGCAAAATAATAAGCGCTTACATTATGCAGTTTCTGTTGCTGATCGTTATTCAAGTAATTGATATTCAATTTCAACTGTGAATCCTGTCCCGTTTTTTTCAAATGATTTACACTCAAAATATGTGTTTTATTGAATAAATAACGCTCTTGAGTTGTTGGAGGAGTACTTAAATAAGGCGAATGAATTAAATCGTTGGGAATCTCAGCATTTATCGAACGGATATTATCCATGGAAAGCGAATGAGGATTCAACTCGGACGCAATGTCTTTTCCGGCATTATTGGTTTTATAGGTTACAATCGTTTGGCGTTCTTTTGCCAGATCCATCGCAAAACTATTGAATTTCCAGAGCAACGGATAAAAACCGGTTCCGACGTCAATATTACCGGTAGGTTTGGCGATCTTATTTTTTTTTAGTTGCAGATTGATTGCCGCTTGTTGAGAATGAACGACCTCCTTGAGCACTTTTACAGGCTGGTGGTTTTCAATAACCTGAACATTGACAATATCCTGAGGTGAAATATTTTTATTGGCGATAGAATACCTGTTCCCCAACAAATCCAGGCCTTCAATATAATATTTGTTGATATTTTCGCCATTGTATTTAACAGTTCCTCCGGATGTCACTTCAATTCCGGGCAAACGTTTCAGGACGTCGCCGATATTCCGGTCCTGATCCCGGACGAAAGCATCCACGCGGAAATTCAGAGTATCTTCATGCATGGAAATATCGGGAGGCCTGATACGAACTTCTTTTAATTGAAAATCCTTTGACGCCAATATTACATTTAATCTTGTACTTTTATTCGGCAACACAAGGCGTCTCGATTCATATCCCAACAAAGAAAAATGAAGAAATACAGAATCTTCCCGTGATGAAAACTGCAAACTGAATTTCCCGTCTTTATTCGTAAGTTTAAACGAATAACTTACGGATCCATCTTTATTATTGGCCGCCACAATTACGCCCTCAACCGGATTTTTATCTGATTTGCCGGTAACAATTCCTTCAATACGTACCTGAGATGAAAGTTTAAGACCGGCAAAAAACAATAGAACTAATATGAAAACGATCCTTATTCGCAAAGTTCTATCGGGTTATAAGGTTTGCTCTTGCTGCGAACAGGAGTATCGGAAGTAACATATTGTTGATCTATTACTCCCGGATTTTTCATATAATCGGTGTATATTCTCTGGAATTTTGATTTGGTTGTTTGTTGTAAACGACGCCTTAATGTATAGGTAATGGGATCTTTCCATTCAACTTTTTCAATCGCTACTGCATTAAATAGTATCTGCCGTTTTTCATCGTAAGACTTAAGAACCAATCCGGGCAAACCCGTCAACTTCCAGGGGCCTTCGCTTACGGCCACTTCCGGAGTATACCACGCTATGTAGTCGCGACAATGAAACGTGCAAGTCGCCTTTTTACACAAATATCCCAAAACAGTCATTGTATCCGGTAATAATTTCCATTCCGGAACATCAACTTCTTCTTCGTAAGAAAAATAATCAATAGTTATATCTCCTATATAAGTGCTCTTTTTTTCCGGATATCCTCTAAAAAATTCATAGGTTATTTTTCCTATTTTTCTACCCGTTGCCAAATTCAATATTTCCTGTAACGAAAGGCCATCCATTATTTGTCCTCTGACAATAGAATCATTTATAAATTGGGAATAATTAAAAAATTTGGAAACTTTATTTCCGATCTGGAGCAGCATCCTGTCTTTAAGCCCTCTTGTCGGTCGAAGCGTATCCTGAACTATCCACTGAGTATATTCACAACGGAGTATTGTGTAATCCAATGTGTCTAACAAATCAACATCCCGCGGTAATTCTATTCCCCGAAGATCTACCTTTATT
This sequence comes from Dysgonamonadaceae bacterium, assembly GCA_031267385.1. Classification (GTDB taxonomy): domain Bacteria; phylum Bacteroidota; class Bacteroidia; order Bacteroidales; family Azobacteroidaceae; genus BNXB01. Next base: position 13,452 of record JAIRZF010000285.1, read on the forward strand.
TGAGTATGACACATCAAAGAAACTAATAGTAAAGATAAAATTAACGTTATTTTTTTCATTCTATAATTAATGTGATAAATATTTCTCTATCTTATGAGATAAAAAACTGTCTGTAAATGTATTAAATAAATTTGACATGAAAAAATAAATTGGGTAAAAAGCCAGGGCAAACGCACGAAAAACCCCGGAGGGTGGGGTGTCAAAAACTAAAGGATAGAATGTCACATTTTTGACAGCCCGTCCAGAGGGCTTTAATAAGCGTTGCAACCTCTCAAGTGATATTTTTTTTCACCTCAGTTGAAGTATTTGTTTTTTAGATAAGCCCGTCAAATCAATAATATCGTCAACAGACATATTCTTT
>JAIRZF010000293.1 GCA_031267385.1 Dysgonamonadaceae bacterium
TTGTATCTGAAATCGGCTCGTCAGGGATTTGACCCGAGACTGTATATCGGTGGAGGTTCTACATATGCTTATTCAGCTTTACGAAGTACTTCTTTCGGTTTAAATATTAATTTTTAAAACTCCTAAAAGATGAAACTTTTTAATAAAATTACAATTGTATGTTCTTTCTCTCTTTTATTTTTGTCTTGTGGAGAGGATTTTTTGGATAACGAAAATAAGCGATATGCAACCAAAGATCAAATAGAAGAAGTTGGTAATACCTCTCCGGATGCAATCGCCGCTATTCTGGAAGGAATGTTGAATGGTGTATATGCATACACTACTGAGTACCAAGCTTCTCATGATGTTTTTAGTTATATGTCTGTTGGGCTTGCCGGTGATCTGATGACCGAAGATATAGCTCAATTGATGAATCACTGGTTCTATTATGATTATCAAATTGATAATAGAAATGCGACTTACAGAAGAGTGGTTCAGGCTTGGACTACTGCTTATACAATTATCTCCAAAAGCAACGAGGTTATAGACAAATTATCTTCGGATGTTACAAATCCCAGATTGAAAGCTTATCTGGGACAGGCTCTGGCTCTTCGGGCTCTGGGATTCCATGTCGCAATTCAGCGGTTTCAACAGACCTATAAAGGGCATGAGCAGGATAAAGGGGTGCCGATTTATTTGACGTCCCAGGATGACTCGCCTTCTATTTTGTCAAGGGCGTCTGTTCAGGAAGTATATGACAGGATCATCAAAGATTTGAATAAAGCTGTTGAGTTACTGGATGGATATTCCAGACCATCTACCGCAATGATCAATAAGAATGTTGCCGCAGGTTTATTAGCAAGAGTTTACATGACGGTCGAAGATTGGGACAATGCGGCCAAGTTTGCCAATATGGCTCGTCAGGGATTTTCTTTAATGAACATAGCAGAATGTGCTGCAGACGGTTTCAATGATATAAATAATAAAGAATGGATGTGGGGAGCCGATATTACAGGAGAAACAACAACAATGTTTGCCTCTTATTTCTCTCACATGTGTACGTATGACGCCGGTTACGGAGGTGCGGTTGGAGTATATAAAGCAATTGATAAACGATTATTTGATCAGATAGGGAACAATGATGCACGTCGGAAACACTTTAAAGTACCAGGAGATGTTGTGGATAATGCATCTTCATTACCTGAAGTAAAAGCTCCGGTCTATACGAATTTGAAATTTAAAAGAGTTACGGGTTGGTTGGCCGATTATGTGTATATGCGCGCTGCAGAAATGTACCTGATTGAAGCGGAAGCTTTGGCGCATCAGAACAAAAATACCGAAGCCGCTAATGTCCTGAAACTTTTAATGGACAACCGGGATTCGGACTGGAACAGAACTTCGGTAACCGTTGAAGATGTCTTTTTGCAAAAAAGAATTGAACTTTGGGGAGAAGGAGTTATTTTTTATGATTATTTGAGACTTAAAAAAGGCGTTGACAGAACTTATGACGGCTCAAATCATCTTGAAAAAATTAAATTGCCGGCAGAAGACTGGAGATTTATCTATCAAATACCTCAAACGGAAATTGATAATAACAGTGAAATCAAACTTGAAGATCAAAATCCGTAATTAATAATTAAAAACAAATAAAAGCTATGAACAAGATATTTAATATTGCATCTGGTTTTATTTTTTCCTGTCTGTTTTTCATTTCCTGTGAAGCTCCGGAAGGAAATGTGTATCAGACAGATGGCTCTCAAGTTTCATTTCAGTTAGCAAGACTTGATTTGGATTTGATTCCTACTGACGGAACCGTAATTAAGGTTGCTGTAAACCGTTCCAGTTCTGCAGGAACATTTGAAGCGCCGGTCACTCTTACAACCTCTGCCCCATCTTTGTTTTCATTAAGTTCCGGAACAATTACTTTTAAAGAAGGAGAAGCGATTGCATACGCCGAAATCAATCATGCAACCCTGGATCAGTTTAATCCGGCATTAACTTATGCCTTAGGTTTGAAGATCAGTGACAAAGAAAAGCTTTCTCCTTCCGCAGTTGATTCCGTGAGTATTAATGTAAAAAGGAAGCTTTCGTGGAAGACAATCGGAACAGGAGTCTTTGAATCCGAATTTTTTGAAGAAGCCTGGCCACAGGATATACAACAGGCGGAAGAAGAATCGTCGCTGTATCGCCTGCCGGATTGTTATTACACAAATTATCCGATTGTATTTGTTGTAAATAGCAGCAATGCCATAACATTTTCCACTCAGGAAACGGGATATGTTGATTCTACGTATGGAACGACGTCAATTATGATGCCTGCCGCAGCATCAGCAAATCAACCTCAGAAAAGCGGTAATGTGTATAACTTGTGGGGAAGATTTGTTGTTAGCGCCGGTAGTTTTGGAGAATTTCATGAAACATTTACCATGCAATAACATTATTTTTTCTCCAGAATAACCAATAAAAAAACTGTCTTACAATTAAAATTAATTCTTCAGGGATTGAATATCTGGGCTTAATTTCAGATAGATATCGAAGAAATGTTAAAATAATTGTAAGACAGTTTTTTTATTTCTCAAAAGGAGATGTGTCAAAGCCGGACAATTTTTATCGTTTTGACATACCCTCTTGTGCGAAGTGTGATTTTTTTCAGGTTTTTTCGAGAGAAAACATGAAAAAACAGTATCTTTGCAGTCGAAACAACAAAAGCATAAATGACTGCTACGATAAAAAATACAATTAACGGATTTGTAGACGGATTTGTCTTTACGGCAGAAGATTTTCCCATTCCGCCCGACAAGCAAAACACGGTTACCAAAGTGTTGAACAATATGGTTGCGGCAGGGCAAATCCGGCGTTTATGCAAGGGGCGTTTTTATAAGTCGCAAATGAGTAAATTCGGTGAATTGCCACCCGATACTTTTCAGACAGTGAAAGATTTACTCGAAAAAAACGGTAAAATGATCGGCTATCTGACTGGTTATTCTATCTTTAATAAATTCGGATTGACAACGCAAGTGCCTGTTATGCTGCAAATCGCTGTCGGTAAAGAAAAAAAACCTGTTACTCGCGGCAATTATCGAATCAGTTTTATCATTCAACAAAATACGATCACCAAAGCCAATGTTCCCGTGTTGCAGTTGTTGGATTGTCTGCGTTTTTTCAAAAACATTCCCGATGCAATGCCGGGCGAAATCTGCCGCCGTTTGTTGGTTTTATTCAAGCAACTTACACCCGAACATATTGAAGCAGCCAAACGATTGGCCGTAAAATACCCGCCTTCAACCATTGCTCTTTTGGGTGCAATTCTTGAAACAAACAACGAAAGCGAGAATACAACCATACTTTACAAGGCATTAAATCACCAATCATCTTACAAATTAGACATTTCAAGTCAAATTTTATCAAATCAAAAAAAATGGCACATTCGATGAACTTACACACAAATAAAGCGGATTTTACCGCGCTCATCACTTTCGCGGCAAAGCAATTCAACATCATTCCTGCATTTGTGGAAAAAGATTATTGGATTACATTGGCTTTGAATCGCCTGGCTCATTCCGACAATGCAGCAAACACGGTTTTTAAAGGCGGAACTTCGCTTTCAAAAGCTTATCGCATTATCAGTCGCTTTTCGGAAGACATTGATATTGCCATGATTAACGAAAATTTGAGCGGCAACGCTCTGAAAACCAAAATCCGCAATATCGAAAAGGAAATTACCATAGGACTGACGGAAATTGTGGAAGACGGCGTAACAAGCAAAGGTTCAATGTTCCGTAAATCCATTTTTGAATATCCGACCTTGTTGGGTAAGGTGGATAGTATCATTCCAAACAGAATGATTGTTGAAATCAATTCATTTGCAAATCCTTATCCGAATGTAAAACAGGATATTACATCGTTTATTTCAGAATACCTTGCGGCAAACAATCAATTGGAAATTATCGACGAATACGGATTGCAACCGGTTTCTCTAAATGTGCTTGACAAACGCCGGACAATGATTGAAAAATTGGTTTCGTTATTTCGCTTTTCTTTTTCTTCCAATCCACGCCGCACTTTAGCTGCAAAAATCCGCCATTTTTACGATTTGTATTATTTGGCAAATGATGCTGAATGTGCAGTATATATCCAAATGCCTACTTTCCGACAGGATTTTGCCGAACTTTTGGCACACGACAAACAAGTTTTTGATACGCCTGAAAATTGGAACAAAAAAGAAATCACGCAATCACCTTTGATACCGGATTTTCCCGCATTGTGGAGTTTTCTGAAAGATGTTTATTTGACTGAATTGCCACAATTGGCATTTGTGCCTATTCCTGATGAAAAGGTAATTGCTGAAGTGTTTAGTAAAATCATTCAGCAACTTTAATTACCGAAAGACTATCGCTATAAGAGGAAAGTATTTTTAATCTTTCCGACTGATTCCATACGAAACGTTTCCTGAAATGTTTCGAGGGGATCCTTTTGTCTGTTTTATCCATTTAGAAATAACTATTAATCTGATTTTACAGGTATTTTCATCCTATTTATTCCTGCGATTTGCGGAGAATTTTTGACAAAAAGACAGATTAAAATAATCGACCGTTTATTTTAGTCAAAATTGTAAAAATAAACGATGAATTATACAACATTGTAGTGGCACAAATTCAATTTTAAGAATTGAAAAAACAATGAGTAATAGAAAGAGTAGCAGAATAGTAGTTAAGTTTAATTTAAAGTAAAATTTATGAAAAGATTGACTTTATTATTGACATGCTTTGTATTGAGCATGGGATTGGCAAT
>JAIRZF010000090.1 GCA_031267385.1 Dysgonamonadaceae bacterium
AAAGCATCGCATCCAAGCGCAACATGTTCCGGATTGGTAAATTTCTGTTTCTTTCCTCCGGCGGACATCCACTCACCATTCACATCGCTCCAGATATTACGACAAAGCGCCCTATATATATTGGTATAAAAACGAAGTTTCTCCTGTCTGTCATTTGTCGTAATGGAAACCCGTGAAAAAATATCGTTCCATACCGTTTTCTGGTTTTCGACTACAGCCTGATAATTCCAATTGAACGGCTTACTAATTTCAGTTTCCAAATTTTCCGAAGCATTCCGGATACTTACCAGCGAAATTCCCGTACGTACCTGAACAACATCCGATTTTTTCGTGTCAAATTCGACGAATGTTCCTGCATCTTTAATATTCTTGCCACTGATACTGTTTGAAGATATTACATTATCATTGATCCACCCTCCCATATTTTGAATCGGCTGATCAAATTCGATCACAAAATGAACGGTGTATTCCTGATCAGCATCATTACTCCAAACATGCGGACGAGGGGATATTTGATGACTATAACCTTCGATACGGTAGTCACCCACTTTATCGACTTTCATGTCCAACAATTTGTAATTATATTCAGCCTCAATGTGAAGATCAATCATCACCCGACCGTCTTTATCCTTAGGAAATGTATATCGTTGAAAACTACAACGGGTGGTAGCCGTAACTTCCGCCCAAATATCAGTATCCGTCATATGCACTTTGTAATGACCTAAAGGAGTTTCCTCCGTCATTTTATCAATCCGAGAACGATATCCTTCATCCGGATTAAACTGATCACCCACTTTAATTTGCAGAGGGCCATTTGTAGGCATTAGTCCAAGTCCGGCCATTGTCCATTCATGGATATGACTGAAACACCCGACACTTTCAAAAGTGGGCTGATAACCGGCCTGCCATCCTTGATTTTGATTATCAGGACTCAGTTTGACCATACTGAAAGGCATCCAGGGACCGGGAGCAATCATCCACCGGGAGTGGGCTGTTCCTATTTTTGTATCTACATAATCGGCATAAGTATTGATTTTTTGCGGAGTCCGCAATACCTGACCTTTAGCAATCGACTGTCCATCTATCAAAATATTATAAGTGCTTTTTTTAGAAGACGATACTGCCGGCATCGGAACTTCAAATAAATAACGGGCTGTATCGACCTGTCCTTTAAAAATATCCTTTCCATCCAACTCCACTTTTAATTCAGGCCTTCCTTTCAGGTGTTCTACATCGACCAACAAAGGCTGGTAACGTTTCTCTTCTTTCTCAATTTCGTATGTACAGGGATAGATATCTCTTATAAAAACTTTCTCCGGATTTATCAGTTTCACGTCTGATGTGGCTTCCAGTCTGACATCATCAAAAACAATCCATGAACCTTCCAGAACGGTAAGGGTAACTTTATTTCCTCCTTTCCGGATGATCCGGTTATCAACAGGAATTTTTATAACACGACCCTTCAATCCGGCATTTTTACCGACTATACTGGAATCGGATTGCCCTTTCAGAAGGAATTTTTCACTTTGATCATCATTGATTATCACTTTCAGAAGCGATTTTCCGGGATGAGAATCAAGCAAATCCACTACCAACTCAAATTCAGTATTTTCATTCATATCATCAATGCCAAAAAGAATGTTGACTTCATGTGTCCTCCATCCTGAAGTCGACCATGTACCTCCCCACGTATCATCAGGACCGGGAATAACATATGGAAAATCCTTCTCAGGCAGAGATTTTCCTATCAGAAAATACCGGTCTTCAAAACCAAAATCCTTTTCCAAGAATTTTTTATAATCCGATGGTCCTAATGCCAAATCGGCAGATGAATTATCATTTATTCCGATATTCCAGACGGAAACGTTCTGGGCATTGCACACCATAAAGACAAATAAAAATGTAATACATGTCAAAAACTTCGTCATAGATCTTCTGTTTTTTTAACTCTGTTTCGATCCTACAAATATAGAATTTTACAAGACAACTTCCTTTAATATTGAGGATTAACTCTTCTTTTTCTGTTCGAGGAACAATATGTTCGTATGTACGTACATATTGTTCACGGCGCAAATAACGATATAATTTTTAAATTATGCAAATAATTCGCATTATTTTTATAGATAAATTTTCAATACACCTTTTATAGCAGTCTCTCACGCATACGACTACAAAGATGTTAGCGCTACGCGCCTCCTATTGATATTGGTGCCCTATGGGTGGGTTGTCAAAAATGAGACATTCATGAAAAATAATTCCGTTCCGTTTTTTTGGCTGTCTCAAAAGTCATCTGCGCGCTTTTGAGACAGCCACTTAATAAACGTTGCAACCCCCTATCCCTCTAACTCCCTCTAACTTCCTCTAACTTCCTCTAACTTCCTCTAACTTCCTCTAACTCCCTTTTTTTCTTTTTTTGGCATGATTTTTTCATAATCCAAAATAATTGTTTACATTTGCGCAGGTTCTCCAAAAGAGACCGAAAGAGAATTGGTCACAAAACACAGCACATCAACAACATAATGGCAATTTCACATCCTTGTTTTAATCGGTTTTTAACTAAGTTTAACACTTTAAATTTGGTTGAATCGTCATTTATGTTAGAGAGAGAGAGAGAGAGAGAGAGAGAGTTACCTAGGCTCGTGCGCGCGTCAATATAAAAGAAATTTCTTAATTAACAACAACATAGCTCGACTGAATTATTTGGATTTAGTCGGGTTTTTTGTATCCTATAAATCCCTTCCCCGTATATCATTTCCTGAAGTGTCGTATTTGAACCGTTTTTCCCCGCTTGCGAAAGTAGGGCAGGATTTCCATGTTCAAATCGAAAATTGTATGTATGTGTTTGCAAATGTTTCGGGGAAGGGTTGTAGGGGAAGTTGATGATTGATAATTGATAATTGATAATTAAAACTTAAAACGTAGAATTTAAAACTTATAACTTATAACGTAAAACGTATAACGTAAAACTTAAAACACAAAATACATGAAACAAGCAATTACGACACAACGAAGATTCTCTCGACGGCAGTACACACGGTTGTACGGGTTACTTCTACTGTTCCTGTTGTCCGGATTGATGAGTCTTCAAGCTCAAAACGTATCCTGGACTACCGGATTTCCTAAAATTAACCCGGCTCCATTAACTATTCTGGATACCTCTTATGTTGAGGTAGATTTTTCAGTATCAGCTAATGTGAATAATGCCCAGGTGCATATTACTCTTCCTTCCGGTGTAACCCGGGCGGCGAATGCAGGAGCTTTGTCCGGCAACACAGCCGTGTTAGGAAATACAGGCTCTACTACTGTTCCTGTTGTTTCTTTAGGTAATTTGACTACAGGAACTAAAGTGAAATTTCGTTTGCCGGTATACACTGCCTGTAATATTGTAGACGGTGGAGTTATTAACCTGAAAATACAATCAGGCAGCACAACACTGACTGGAAGCGGCGCTGCGAAAGACATTACTACAACATTTCAAAAACCAGGATTGAATGTCAATATACCTACCGCTACCATTGATTATTCAAACTCAAGCGATGTGCATACATATGAAATCAATCTGAATACCGGTAATGGAAATCTGAACGATTTCAAGTTGGTGTTTACGTCTACCAGACTTACAGGATTAAAAAATTTTAAATTGGGAACAACTACCATTCCGAATAATAAAATTACCCGTACCGCTTCCGGAAATGATAGTATTGTAACGGTAGTATTTGACGGAACTCTTTTATCCGGAAAATTAACATCGACAGTGGTGACGTTGAAGCTTGATGCTGTATCCTACAACGATTGTGGAACAAAAACGGTAAATATTAACGGCTGGTTTCCCAGCTCTGCAACTTCGGCTGCCAGCGCTTGCGGTAATATCGGATCGGATCGTACATTTACATTGAAAATGACGGATTTACCGGGCGTTCCTACTATCTCATTTATTTCAAGAGCCAGAAATAGTCCGTATAATACAACGGCTAATATGCGCCATGATGGCTCAACACCAATGTTTATTACTTATAAATACGAGAATATCAGTGCGATAGATGCTTATAACCTGGTTTACCGGGCTTCTCAAACAGTTTCCAGCGCTTCTTTGGGAAATACCTATATTGATGTCAATAATATCTTTTATACAATAGAAGGAGAAGCAGAAGCACAAATCCCTGCAAGCGATGTCACCATTACTTCCCGGTTGTCGGCAGCTAACAGGGCGGTTTTGTCTACATATGCCAACTTACCTTTAACTGTAGAGTTTACCATACCGGACGTTATTCCCGCCGGAAAGACGATAGATATCCGGGTAGGACACATTATAGGTCTGTTTTATGATCCGAATTCACCTTCTACTACCATGTCTCAAAACTACATGTACACTATATATAACAATCTTGTATCTGTTACAAATGAATGTGGAAATGTCGGGAAATTGCAGAATGTAGACGGTTCATATACGACAACGGGGCCTGTAATGAACAACCAACCGCCGGCGTTGTCTGTTAAGGCGAACCAAAGCGGTAGTACTTCTTTCGCTTTCAGAGGAGGAGCTGTTATCCGGTCAACCGAATCTCCGGGGCAATCTCTTGAACTGTTTGTGAAACTGCCAAGCTGGATGACATTGGATGATACCAATCCAAAGCCTTTGCAATGGATTGCAGACAACATGGTAGATACCTGGCCCAACGCCGTTTATACGGATTTAGGCGGTGGCTTGTATAAATTGACGGTAAAAACAAGCGATAATACCACTTCTAAATTTGATTTCAGTTCTGTTAAGATATTCTACAAAACAGGTACTTGTCCCGGAACAGCTAATGTAACAGACCAGATTGCTTACTGGATTGATTACAATACATCACCAACAGGAACTCCGACCGTTTACAGGCCTGTATATGAAAAAATAGCGTTAGCGTATCAACCGGTTAGCTTTATTTGTGAAAGAGATGGTTTTGTGTTGGAAAAGTTTGGATTGATACGTACTACAAAAGGATATACGGATCTGAATAATGACGGAGTACCGGATGATGCTTCTATCGCTTCAAACGATGATATTGATAATGGATTATATATGGCCACGACGGATAAAGGTTATGCCTTGTGGAAGGGAGAAATTGATGGTGCATCCTCTACCTCTTATACTAATTTGTACGCCATGCTTACGACAACCAGTCCGATAACCATTACGAGTACAGGTAGTAATAACTACTTTGTACCCGAAACTGCGGGTATCGTTTTTAAAGTGGATGGTGTAGATCGTCCAGGCGAACTAAGTTATGTGCGTGTTGGAAATACCCAATGTTATCTGAAATATACCGGAATCACGCCTCTGAACGGAGGTAGCCAGATAGAGATCCGTTTGCCATTTTACTTTCGGACAGGGGTCAGTGACCAATCCCAGATGTCTGATTTTGTTGGAGAATGTTTTGTGAGTAATTCTGTTTCCGCTAATCCGTCCACGAATCCGGTCAATAGACATGGAAAAGACAAATTCTCTCAAGGGGTTCAGGTCAGAACGAATTCCGCTTATGTGGCTATAATCAACCAACAATTTACCGATAATAATCCGGTAACAGTAACAGCATCTTTTCGGGGGTATTATGCTAATTATTTTTCTTCTCCCTGGCATGTCAAAGAGTATTGGCCTTATATCCTGAAAAAAGGAGTTATTGTGTTACCGCAAGGTTATGAAGTGACCGACAACAGTGTTTCTGTAAATGTCACGCTATATGGAGGGGCATCTGCCAGTTCTACTGTATACAACAACAGGTTGACAACGTGTACGGTGTCCAATGATACTTGCTTTATTGATCTCGAAAGCCTTTTTGATACTACTTATCCCGAAAGCGGAAGTGTTGCAGGTGGTAAATTACAATTGCCTGATGATCAATATTTATTGGCTGTTTCAGTAAAAATACGGGCAACCAAAAAGACAGTTCCTAATGCTGTTTCAGTTCCGATCTATACGATATTTGAAGATCCCAGAACAGGAGTTACACTCGAATCTTCCGTGAATCGCAACAATTGTACGTTTAACTATTCCGGAATGGCTTCTTCGCTGACTTCATTGGTAAGCGCTCTTTCTGTAACCTCTCCTGAGGTAGAAATCCCGGTATTGACGGTAGGTAACATCAATAATGTTCCGATCAATAATGTTTGGTTGTATGTAGAAGGAAATGTGAACAATATTTCATTGAAACAAGGCGCATCTACGATTACGGGTACAGGCCATGAGGGACGTTGGTTGAAAATTGCCCCGTCTCTTGGCGCTGAAGCCGTTTCACAATACGCTCTCGAAGCCTCCTATGCCGGAGGCGCCAGTTGTTCCAGCGATGTGAAAATCTATATAGTAAGTGGTTATGAAACGAGTTGGGATCCTGAAACCGATGCAAATTCCAAGTCTCAATCTCCCGCTATAGATTATGCTTTAGATAAAGAAGATACAGATCACGGAGGAGGTACATGTTCCGTAAAATTGAATATTCCGGGAGCTGCAATATCAGGAAATTTAGCTGTTTCGAATGTAGATGGAACGGTTGGAACTGATGTGATTGCATTCGAAAAAGAACAACTGTTGACTGCAACTATAAGTTCCTCCGGGGCTTCCGGCGCTTTAACTAATGCAAAAATGGCAATTTCAGTACCGGCCGGACAAAAATATGTTGCAGGTTCAGCACAAATTGCGTATCCATCGAATATGCCGGTCAGTGTGTCCCCAGCTTATGAAACCTATCTGACAAGTCTGCTGACAGGAGGAAACGAAACTCTTTTCGATTTCGACTTTGAGGCTACAACCGGAAATCCTTCTGCTTTGATTAATGGAACCGGTACTTCTGCTCAAAAAGAAGCAGTACTGACTATGAAGTTTGAACCGAATTGTGATACTAAATTAACAGGCATCTGGTATGAAGGAACTCTGACGGGTACCAGCGCTTGTGGTGTTGCCGCTACCGGAAACGGAAAGAAAGTATATAGTACTTATCAGTATCCTAAACTGAATTTCGATTATGGCTTTGGAGAAACATTGACTTTGACGGCTAATAAGGCAGTCGGCCCGATTGACAGTAAAGTGACTGCCGGCGTCAGTATTATCAAGAGTTATCCCAACAACAAAGATATTTCTATTACAGACAGCCTGGAATTGCAAATGCATAAATCATTTGATCTGACCAGTATCAGTTTTACTGATGGGTCTCTAGGTTTGGTGACTGTAGGAAGTAATATTGTAAGTGGAAATGTGCGTACTATCCGGGTTAGTTATCCGGCAGCGATTATTAATGGAAAAACTAATAATGGAGTTGGATTTGATACAAAGTATTCCTTGCAACTCACTTATGATCCTTCTAAATATGCAACTTCGGACGGTAGTGTTCAGCAACTTTTGGCTTCGATTGTGTCTAATCAGGTATTCGATGCGTTTTGTTCTCCGTCTTATGCAACAATGGTTGTAAAAACAGCAGATATAGGTGTTGTTACTTTCAATCCTTATCCTTACATTCTTTGTCCTTCGACAACCGGAGGAGCGTCTGTAAATAATTTTGATGGAGACTTGACCTACGAATGGTACACCGACAAAGCAATGGCTACAACCGCCCTTTCAACCGGTGAAACAGTTAGCTTTACCGCTCCTGCCTTATCCGACGATACACTATATGTAAAAGTAAAGAATACTTTGTCTGATCTTCTGGGTACAATCCGTTATCCATATAAAACTCATCCCGAAGCGACGATCACCATCACCGACCCGACAGCCCAGTGTTCGGCTACCTCAAGCTTTGATCTGACAGGTACGGTAAGCAACACTCCGGCTTTGTCGACCGTGAAGTAT
>JAIRZF010000154.1 GCA_031267385.1 Dysgonamonadaceae bacterium
AATGTGCGGATCCTGATAATTTCCGGCCGCGGAGGTCATGGAAGTTGTTCCGAAATGCAGTTTTTAGGAGTCAAAAAATAATTGTAAAATCGTGCGGCGTAAATCGCCTGCAGTAAAAAACCGAAAAAGAGGAGGGTGTGTTAACTTGACGCCCTCCTCTTTTTTCCTGACTTTGACACTGGGACACCCTAAAGATTTCCCCAAAAATTCGGGTCAAACAGTGGGGCAATAGAAAGGTGTCTTTTTGTGAGCAGTATTGTCTTGGTCATTGTTTCGTCGGTGAGAGGCAATTTGATTGGAACATTGGGTGAAGTTCATTTCTTAAATGTTAAAAATACAGATTTATCTCATTTTTGTTTGTCAGTAACAAACCTTTATTTATCTTTGTATCGTCATACTAAACGCGGGTGACGTCCGCATAAGTTCTTTATTTTATGGAACATTTATTCGAAGCTATCCAAAAGATGGCAGAGGAAAACTCGGATTCCGGGTTTACGGTTGACCTGACAACCTTAAAAAAGGTCACAGGTGGAATTTCGGTCGCCTATCTCGAAACTCAAAACAGTTTTGGAGATGAAGGACTGAAAAGAGTTCTTAAACACGCTTTGGAGCACGAAAAGAAAGTAGGAGGCTGGCTCGATGATGATGACGGTTCTTTTTACTTTGATTCTGTTCGTATTTTCACTGACTTGAAAGAAGCTAAACGCTTCGGACGTGAAAATAAACAAATCGCAATTTTCGACCTGACGAATTTAAGGCTTATCAAACTGTGATTCTGAGGGGGAGCAATCCCCCTCTATTTAATGATTAAATTAATTTTAGCATGAAAAATCTGAATTTATTGCCTGTTTCTGAAGAAAGTAAGAAAAGGCTTTCGACATCTGCAAGGATGTACAAACAGTATGCACGTATTTTTATTGAAGTAATTTCTTTCAATGAAAATCGATTGATTGTTCGTGTAGAACAAAAAGAGTTGGTGAATGGCAAATATTTGACAAAAAAAGAATTGACAGAGCGAGTTCGGGATATGTTGAAAGATGAAATTCCGCAAGAATGGAAAGTGACCGTTTCTGCTGTCGATTTCGATAGGAAAGACATTGATGCGATTTCTGTAGACTGGCTAAAAAAACGTATGGAGAAATTAGGGCTTAAAAATAAGCACATAAGTAACCATACGGGAATAGATAAGTGTACCGTATCTTCAATAATAAGTGGAGATAAGGAATTGACGAAATGGCATAAAATAGCTTTTTATTATTTCTTCAAATATTATGAGGTTGCCCAATTCGGATAATAAAACATTCTTCACAACTAAAGCGATGAAAACTGATAAGCCGGGAGAGCGTTGTCGGAAAAGCCTGTCAGTTCAAACACCGGCCAGGACACCCAAATCGGTGTCCTGTAAATTATATTATCTCTGAATATTATTTGTTTACAAAAACAATCAGGAAAAGGTGTCAAAGTTAGGACGCCCTCCTCTTTTTTTAAAAAGATTTGGAATTATGCAGAATAAACATTATGTTTGCAGAGCATAATAATTTACAAGTATGAAGTTTGTAGACAGAATAGAGGAGACTAAAAAACTCAGGCAAGTGTTAACTGTGGAGAAGCCCACATTTACAGTGATTTACGGACGTAGACGACTGGGTAAATCAACATTGATCACCGGAATACTTAGTGAAAATGACGTTTATTATTCGGCGGATCAGACAGACGCCGGATTACAGCGAGAGACTCTGGCAAAAATGATAGCATTTATCATTCCGGGATTTGATAAGGTGATATATCCTGATTGGAATATTTTTTTCGATACACTCAATGATCGTACCACAAAGAAGTTCACATTGTGTATTGACGAGTTTCCTTATCTGGTCGGGAGCAGTCCTGATTTACCATCTATTCTTCAGAATAAAATTGATTCTAAGCGATTGAAATTCAATCTGATTATTTGCGGTTCTTCGCAGCAGTTGATGTATGGACTTGTTTTAGAAGCTTCTTCGCCGCTTTATGGACGTGCCGATGCAATTCTAAAAATTACGCCGATCAAAGCGCCATACATCCGGGAAGCTCTCGGTATTTCTGCTACTGAAGCGGTTGAGGAATATTCCGTTTGGGGAGGTATCCCGCGTTATTGGGAGTTAAGAGAAGGCTACGCCAATCTCCGGGAAGCGATAGAGGGAAATCTGTTGTCTGTAAACGGGATTTTATATGAAGAACCGATAAAAATTTTCAAAGACGACATCAAAGACATTGTAAAAACTTCAACTATAATGTCGTACGTTGGAGCAGGAGCTCACCGTTTATCTGAGATAGCCGGTCGTAGCGGAGAAATTGCGACAAATCTATCACGACCACTTGCAAAATTGATTTCATTGGGATATTTAACTAAAGAAATCCCTTTTGGTGAAAATGAGAAAAATTCAAAAAAGAGCCTGTATAGGATAAGTGATCCTCTTATGAATTTTTATTTTCAATTTATCATTCCAAACCGCTCTTTCATTGAAATTGGGAGAATATCTCCGATATTATCCACTCTTGACAATCATTTTTCGGAATATGTGGGTGATTACTGGGAGAAACTTTGCCGGGAAACGATTTCCGGAAATGAAATTGATGGCATAACATATGGAATGGCACGCCGTTGGTGGGGTAACGTCTCCAAAGATGAGCGTATGGAATTGGATGTTGTGGCCGAGTCTTTAGATAAAAAATATTTGCTGGTAGGCGAATGTAAATGGACAACAAAAGAAAATAGTGACCGCTTATTGGCAGAACTAAGGAAAAAAGCAGAGAGGCTTCCATTTGCCTCCAAATACACAATTATCACAAAACTGTTTCTTAAAAACCCTCCTACAGGAACACAGGCAGATTTGTTCTTTCCGGACGATGTGATCAATTCTCAGTTGGTCACAACATAAGTTCCGCTGATACCCGATGCTTTGGATACATTGTATTGCTTCAGAGGATATTTCGACCCGGAAACCGGAGCTCCACTGGATGAAATATTGTAAACGGCTCCACATTTAGGACAAGTTGCCGTAAGTCCCTCAGCATCCGGTTTTATCTTCGTTCCTACTGCAACTTCTACCGGACAAGACAAATCAAATGCTTTTAAATTGAGTATGTTTCCCCCGACTGCATTTATCACTAAAAGTCCGCCATATCCTGTCTTATCCGCAGCTAATCTAGCCCGTGTAAATATTTTATAAGAAAGGGAGCCATTCAAACTACTATCTTCTCCATTAAGATTCAACTGAAAATTCACCGGAGCCCACGGAATCGTAGAATACAGTTCATCTTCGCACGAAAATGCAAGGCAGGCAAAAATTCCTATCAATAATAACTTTCTCATCAAGAAATTATTTGTTCTATTGCGGATAACTCTTCCGGCGTGAATTGACAATTCTGCAATGTTGCAAGATTGTCTTTCAATTGGGCAACGGAACTTGTCCCAACAATGACTGATGTAACCGTTTCATGGTTCAACACCCACGCGAGAGCCATCTCTGCCAGGGTTTGTCCCCGCTTTTGAGCTAATCCGCTGAGTTTTTTTACTTTCTCAACAACCTGAGGAGTTACCTCATTTATTTGTAAAAATCCGTGATCTTTGGCCGCGCGGGAAGTTTCCGGAATACCATTCAGGTATTTATTCGTCAATAAACCCTGGGCTAATGGAGAAAAAGCAATAAATCCTATTCCAAATTCTTTCATCAAGGGAAATGAATTCGTTTCCGGATGTCTCCACAACAGACTATATTTATCCTGATAGATCAGGCAGGGAACATGCTGTTCCTTCAACATCAGATACGCTTGACGAGCTTGTTCCGGTGGGTATTTGGACAAACCTATATACAAAGCTTTTCCTTGTTTCACAATATCAATCAGCGTTTGTATTGTTTCCTCCAACGGCGTTTGAGGATCATAACGGTGACTGTAAAAAATATCAAAATATTCCAGACCCGTACGTTTCAGACTTTGATTGAGGCTGGCCATAATATATTTACGCGAACCGCCGTCTCCATACGGACCATCCCACATCAGGTGACCGGCCTTAGACGAAATGATGAGTTCATCTCTATGATTTTTAAGCTCTTGAGACAGGACTTTCCCAAAATTAGATTCTGCACTTCCGGGAGGAGGGCCATAGTTATTGGCCAGATCAAAGTGAGTCACTCCATGCTCAAAAGCATGGCAAATCATGTCACGGGCAACGGAAAAATCATCCACATCGCCGAAATTATGCCACAACCCCAAAGAAATGCGGGGAAGTTGCAAACCGCTGTTTCCACAAAATTTGTAATCCATTTTTTCTATAACGTAAAAAATCAGAATAAGTTTAAGACAATAACTTGTCAATCGCTGCATTGACAACATCGAAGTGGAAACCCGAAATGATCTGTTCTTTCAGAGACACGATATGATCATTGCACAAATTCCCGATACTCCCTTCGTGCGTGTGCCGGATCTTTTTATCAGGGACAAAACTCCCGGCTTCAATTTCCAGCCCAACCTGCTTATAAGCATCGCGGAAAGGAACTCCCCGCAACACCAGCTCATTGACCTTTTCTACGCTGAAAAGCAAATTGTATTTTTCATCGTCCAGGATGTTTTCGTTGACTTTCACTTCCCGCATCATCATTTGAACCATATCCAGACAGCCGGAAAGTTCATTGAAAGACGGAAGAAAAATCTCTTTGATAATTTGTAAATCCCGGAAATATCCTGAAGGAAGATTATTTATTATAAGCGTTATTTGCTGAGGAATGCCCTGTATCAGGTTGCATTTGGCTCTGGTCAATTCAAATACATCCGGATTTTTCTTATGCGGCATAATACTGGAACCGGTTGTAAATTCGTCCGGAAGTTTAATGAATCCAAAGTTCTGACTGTTAAACATACAGGCGTCAAACGCCAGTTTGGAAAGTGTTGCCGCAATGCCGGACAAAGCAAAACCGACGGTACGTTCCATTTTCCCACGTCCCATCTGAGCATAAACCACATTGTAGTTCATGGAATCAAAGCCCAGCAAATCAGTAGTCATCCGGCGGTTAAGAGGAAATGAAGAACCATATCCGGCTGCCGACCCCAGTGGGTTCCTATTGCATATTTTATATGCCGCCAAAAGCAGTTGCAAGTCATCGGTGAGGCTTTCGGCATAAGCGCCGAACCACAAGCCAAAAGAAGACGGCATTGCCACCTGGAGGTGAGTATAGCCCGGCAACAAGACTTCTTTGTACTTGTTACTCTGAAAAATCAAGGTATCGATCAAACCGGAAATCTGCTCTACAATCCGTTGTATTTCATTTCTGGTAAAAAGTTTGACATCGAGTAAAATCTGGTCATTCCGCGAACGGCCGCTGTGAATTTTTTTTCCTATATCTCCCTGTTTCCGGGTAAGCATCAACTCTACCTGAGAATGTACATCTTCAACTCCTTCTTCAATGACGAACTGACCGGATTCCGCTATCTGATAAATTGCACGAAGTTCCTTCAGCAAAATCTCCAATTCGGCGGAAGTCAACAAGCCGATACTTTCCAGCATGGCAATATGGGCCATGGAGCCAAGTATGTCGTACCTGACCAGGTACAGATCCATTTCACGGTCTTTTCCGACGGTGAATTTCTCAACAGCCTTATCAACTTCAATATTTTTTTGCCAAAGTTTCATACGTACATAATTTATTTGTACCGTATCGCAGCCAATACATCCGCAATTTTATCTACTCCTTCCTGCAAGGGTTTGGATAACATCGGCTTTAAAAACGGACTCAGATCTACCTGGGCTGTGATCTTCATTTTTGTATCATTTTCACCGGTTTGTTTCAATTGAATCCACAAATACAGTCCCATTGGAGATTCATCCGCCATAAACTTAATTGTTTTGAAAGGTTCCCGGTCTACAATTGTGATCTTCACCTCCCCCACCGGATTGGCGGAAAACCGGCAGGAATCTCTATCAAATGTAACATCCCGGATCTTATCAGCAGGGATCCTGTCTTTTACCTGTTCCAGATTCGACAAATCGGATAACATCGTGTAAACGAGTTTCTCGTCGTACGGAAGCGTTTTTATCTGACTAACAAATTCTGTCATAATTTATTTTGGATTCCAACCGGATGGATTTTTACGCCATTCCTGAAGTGTTTTTATTTCTGATTCGTCAATATAATCGGTTCTCAAAGCTTCGTCCAGGATTGCATCATAGTCACAAAGGGTAGTCAGGTTGACTTTCCCTTCCTTGAGCGTCTTTTCTGCAGCAGGAAGGCCGTATGTAAAGATGGCGACCATTCCCAAGACGTCACAACCCGCATTACGAACGGCTTCAATGGCTTTCATACTACTTCCTCCCGTAGAGATCAGATCTTCAATTACAACTACTTTTGAACCCGGCTTCAAGTCTCCTTCAATCAGGTTTTCCAGTCCGTGATCTTTGGGCGTGGCGCGAACATACACAAACGGCAAATTAAGTTCTTCCGCCACCATCGCTCCCTGTGCAATCGCTCCGGTTGCAATTCCGGCGACAGCATCCACCTGTTCGTATTTCTCAGCGATGATACGGGCTAGTTCCAATTTGATAAAGTTACGAATACCGGGATAAGAAAGAGTCTTACGGTTGTCACAATATATTGGAGACTTCCAGCCTGAAGCCCATACGAATGGATTTGCCGGCTGAAGTTTAACGGCTTTAATTCTCAATAATTTTTCTGCTACAATTTTTTCGAGTGTTTTCATACGTCATTATCTTTTATTTTAAAGGTCATATGGAACTCGCCTCATGTTCATGCGCTTTGGTGCAAGTTTTGCATGCTCGTTTCATACGTGTATCCTTTATTATGAACATTATCTTCTCGTTCCTTTACGCTGTTGCTGTGCTTTCTGTTTGGCTAATGCCTGCTGCTGACGTTGGGCTTCTTCCAAACGGGCCATAAAACCGGATTTCTTTTTAGCCGGTTTTTTCTTGTTTTCTTCCAATTGCGCCAACAATTTTTCTTCGTTGATAAAATGCCGGAATCCCAAAGTCTGCGCTATGGTGATCAAGTTGTTACAAAGGTAGTAATAACTCAGGCCTGCCGGATACTGGTTGAACCAAACAAACATAAAAACGGGCATTGCATACATCATCAGTTTCATACCGGGCATTTGTTGCTGGCCGGTATTTGTCTGATCCATATTGAACTTGGTATAAATAATGGTTGTTATAGCCATCAACAGACAGAACAAACTGAGGTGATTCCCAAAATAGGGCGTTACCAAAGGAACGTAAGTATCCCAGGAAATAACTGCATCATAGGTCGACAGGTCACTCACCCACAGGAAACTCTCACCTCTCAATTCGATAGATGTCGGGAAAAACATGAACAATGCGATCCAGAAAGGCATCTGAAGTAACATCGGCAGACACCCGCTCATCGGACTGACCCCAACCTGTCGATAGAGTTCCATCGTTTTCTGCTGTCTTGTCATGGCATTATCCTGACCCGGATATTTCCGGTTAATTTCCTCGACCTGAGGACGCATAACCCGCATTTTAGCAGACGACTTATATGACTTATAGGTAAATGGAGACAACAACAATTTGATTGTAACGGTCAGCAGCAGTATCGCAAGGCCTACATTTGCACAGATACCGGCCCAAAAATCGAACAATGGGATCACAATCCATTTGTTGACGTACCTGAAAAGGCTCCAACCCAGCGGAACCAAACGTTCCAATTGCAAATCCCGCCCTTCAAAATGTGTTTTGTCATAGTCTTTCAGCATCGAATACTGATTCGGGCCAAAATAATAATACAATCCTGTTTTTTCGCTCCCTTTCGGATCAAAAGCAATCCGCGTATTGGTAGTATATAGCTTAAGATAAGCCTCGTCTTTTAATACTTTGGATTCCAATTCATTCGCTTCAAAACCATCATCAGAAATCAAAACCGATGAGAAAAACTGATCTTTATATGCAATCCATTTCAACTTGTTGGATATCTTCCTGGAATCATCGCCGGCCTCTTTAAGTTCTTCAACATCGTCATCCGCGAAGTATTTGGAGGTCAGTCTGGCATAACGTCCTTCAAAACTACGCCCTTTTTCCTGCCTTCTCAGATATTGCACCCAACGAAGATCCAGAGCATTAGTTCCGGCAATCAGGTGTTTATCCAAACCATTCGGAATGATGTTAAACTGCAGGATGTAATCACCGGGGGCTAATGAGTAAACAAAATCAAGAGAAGCGCCATCGTTCGTTTTTAACCTCATAATGACCTGATTGGCGGTTTTTTCCGGTTCAAAGTACATGTTTTCAGTGTTGATCACCCGATTATCTGCGGTGATTAGTGTCACACCAAATTGGGATTCATTTTCTTCTTCAAACAATACCAATGGCTTATCTTCATAAGTCGTATGATCTTTTAATCTGACCGCACGAACCTGTCCTCCTTTTGTAGAGAATTTTATTTCCAATACTTCGTTTTCAAGGGTCACAATTTCATCCTGACCTTCTGCTACCGAAGCAAAAACACCGAATTCATTTTGTAATTTTACCGAACGAAGGGAATCCGGATTCGTTGAATCAATGGAATCCAATTCTAATTTTTCCTGTTTCTGAATTTCGATAGCAGCCGCTTCATATTCAGCCTGCTGTTTAGCCTGAACGGTAGCAATCGAATCCCTGTATTTCTGTTGCGCTTCAATTTGTTCTTGCGACGGCCGGTTCAGCCAAGAGAAGCCAACTATGATCAATAGCATTAAGACAAGGCCTATAATCGTATTTCTATCCATTTTTTTTATTTTGAAATTGTATTGTCATCTATCGCGGCTCCTATAAAGCTCATAAATAACGGATTGGGATTTACAACCGTACTGTTGTATTCCGGATGGAATTGAACTCCCAAGAACCATTTTAATTTAGGCACCTCAATCACTTCTTCCAGGCCTGTTTCCGGATTTACTCCGGTACATTTCATGCCACTTGCTTCAAATTGAGATTTATATTCGTTATTAAATTCATAACGGTGGCGGTGACGCTCCTGTACCAACTCTTTTCCATACGCTTTGAAAGCCAGGGATCCTTTCTGAATCTTACAGTCATATGCTCCCAAACGCATGGAACCTCCCATGTTTACCAGATTTTTTTGCTCCTCCATCAGGTCGATGACTTTATACGGAGTCTTGTCGTCCATCTCCGTAGAATTTGCATCTCTCATCCCCAGCACATTCCGGGCATACTCAATGACCATACATTGCATTCCCAAACAAATTCCGAATGTAGGCTTGTTGTTTTCACGGGCATACTTGATCGCTGAGAATTTACCCTCAATGCCTCTCTGTCCGAATCCGGGCGCAATCAGGATACCATCCATTTGCGACAACTGTCCGGCTACATTTTCGTCATTCAATTTTTCAGAGTGTATGAAGTTCAGATCCAATTTGCGATAATGATATGTTGCCGCCTGCAATAACGACTCATTGATGGATTTGTATGCGTCGGGAAGTTCTACATATTTTCCGACTAAGCCTATTTTCACTGATTTTTCAGCGGTACTCATTCTGTTTAAGAATTCTTTCCATTCGGTCATTTCAGGAGCCGCTCCCACCTGCATACCCATTTTACGGAGAATAATCTCATCCATTTTTTGTTTTGCAAGCACAATGGGAACTTCAAATATAGATTTTACATCATACGACTGAATAACGGCGTCTTCCTCAACATTACAGAACAAAGCCACTTTTTTACAGATACTTTTTTCCAGTTCCCTCTCGGTACGTAAAACCAGGATCTCCGGTTGAACTCCCATCTCTTGCAGGGCTTTGACCGAATGTTGAGTCGGTTTTGTCTTCACTTCCTTGGCTGCTGCAACATAAGGAACATACGTGAGATGCACGCAAAGGCAATTTTTGCCAAGTTCCCAACGCAACTGCCGCACACTTTCAATGTAGGGCAACGACTCGATATCACCGACCGTCCCTCCTATTTCCGTGATGACAAAATCGAATTTCGATTTGGTACCCAGCAACATGATGTTACGTTTGATCTCATCCGTGATATGGGGGACAACCTGGACGGTTTTGCCCAGATAATCTCCACGACGCTCTTTATTTATAACACTTTGATAGATCCGCCCGGTAGTGATATTATTTGCTTTCGTCGTCGGAACGTTAAGGAAACGCTCATAATGACCCAAATCCAAATCGGCCTCGTGGCCGTCCATGGTGACATAACATTCTCCATGTTCATACGGATTAAGAGTCCCCGGGTCGATGTTGATGTACGGATCAAATTTTTGAATAGTCACCTTATAGCCTCTGGCCTGTAACAATTTTCCTAGAGAAGCGGCAACAATCCCCTTGCCCAAAGAGGAAACGACGCCTCCTGTTACAAAAATATACTTTGTTTCTGACACAGCGATACGAATTTTAGACGTTTTTCATTCCTGATTAAGTTGGCAAAGTTACATTTTTTTTTGATATTTTTATATGGGTATTTTTTAATTTCCTAAAAATCATTACCTTTCGCCTCAAAATAAACCACCATGATGAAACACATTGTCATTTTTTGCCTTCTTATGACCGGTTTTGTTTCCCTTTCCGCCCAGGAAAAAAAGGAAATTATCGCTCCCGGAGCCAAAGTAGAGAGACTTGCGGAAAATTTCCGCTTCACCGAAGGTCCTGCCGTTGATAAAAAAGGGAATGTCTATTTTACCGATCAACCCAATAACCGCATTTTGAAATGGGCTGTCGATGGAGGATTGACTGTTTTTCATGAAAATCCGGGAAGGGCTAACGGACTTTATTTCGATAAAAAAGGGAAATTGATTTCCTGTTCGGATGAAGACAATGAGATTTGGAGTTTTAATGAAAACGGCGAACATACGGTTTTAGTTTCAGGGTTTGATGGCAAAAAATTGAATGGGCCTAATGATCTATGGATCCGTCCGGACGGAGGAATTTATTTTACAGACCCGCTTTATGCACGTGATTATTGGAAACGCAGTCCTGAGATGCAACAGGAAGGAGAATGTGTGTATTTCTTTTCTCCTGACCGGAATCAGGTTGTAAAAATCGCTGCCGACCTGGAGAAACCAAACGGAATAATCGGCGCTCCGGACGGAAAATTACTTTATATTGCAGATATAAAGGCAAATAAAACATATGTTTATGAGACGCTCCCCGACGGATCGTTGGCAAATAAGAAATTGTTTGCACCCTTGGGTTCGGATGGAATGACAATTGATAAAGACGGAAATGTGTACCTCACAGGGAAAGGCGTGACTGTTTTCAATTCCCGGGGTGAAAAAATCGAACACATCCCGGTTGATGCTAATTGGACGGCCAACGTTTGCTTTGGAGGAAAAGATATGAAAACATTGTTTATCACAGCTTCTCAATATCTGTATTCTTTGAAAATGAATGTAGAAGGTGTCAGGTAATAACCGATATTAAACAGGAATAATAAAATGGATCGACGTAAATTTCTCAAGACGGGATTAGCGGGAGTCGCAGGAATGTCCGTGGTAGGTTCCGGAGCGATCAATCCGGGCTTTATGATGCCGGATGATCTGCTTGTTGACAAAGTGAAACTTGGAGAGACCGGACTGACTGTCTCGCGTATTGCTATGGGAACAGGAACTATCGGTAGTAATAAAGCTTCGAACCAAACCCGATTGGGAATGGATAAATTTATAAAGTTAGCTCATCATGCTTACGACAGAGGGATTCATTTTTACGACATGGCGGATGAATACGGATCTCAACCCTTTGTGGGAGCCGCGATTAAGAGTCTGCCTCGTGAAAAAATAACTTTGCTGACTAAGATCTGGACGCACGAAGACGATTCGGACAAGATTGAACCTGTAGAAAAAACGCTTGACCGCCTCAGAACTGAAGTAGGGACTGATTATTTCGATATTATCCTGATGCATTGTATGACACGGGGAAATTGGAATGGAACCAGGAAATATTATATGGATGCTCTTTCAAAAGCCAAACAGGATGGGATCATCAAAAAACTCGGAGTGTCATGTCACAACATAGACGCTTTAGCGGAAGCCGCCGTTAATCCGTGGGTCGATGTTATCATGGCCCGTTTGAATCCTTTCGGTACGGCAATGGACGGAACGCCGGAAATTGTTAATGCTGTTCTTGGGAAAGCAAAAGCGAACGGAAAAGGGGTGATCTGCATGAAAATTTTTGGCGAAGGCAAGCATGTTTCCGACGAAGAACGCCAACGTTCAATTACATTCGCCCTCACTCAGGGAAACCTCCATTGTATGACGCTCGGACTGGAATCGGAAGCCCAGGTAGATGATGCAGTCAAGAGAGTAAGAGATGTAAGACCGTAAAACACGGAGTAACACGGAGTTTATTTCACGGAGTACACTGAGTTTAAAACTCCGTGTCACTCTGTGAAATAAACTCCGTGTCACTCCGTGTTTAAAAAATCGAAGGATAGAGCGCTTACTTCCGTATCACCTTGTAGGTCTTTCCATCGTACTGAACCATGTAGGCGCCTTTGGGATAGCCTGTCAGGTCGATCGTGGTGACGCCCTCCTGAGTTCTGTAACTCCCTTTCAGAGAACCCGTAACATCCGTAATCCTGACTATCTGGTTCGAGACCGTGTTGCTGATCCTGATTTCTCCCGTCGTCGGGTTCGGATAGATCGCAACCTGATTGGCCGTTACATCCTCGACTCCAGTCGGGTAGGTCACCCGGATCGTTTGGGTTGCTTCCCTCGTGCCGCAGGGGTGGGTCAACGTGGCGGTGACCGTTCCTGTGCCTTCGGATAATGTTCCGAAAGTAACCCAGGTTTCGTTCTCGCCGACTGTGCCCGTTTCGGGAGAGAACGTGACGTCATCGTTAGTGTAACTCCAAACGTATTCCGTGACGTCGGAATAGCCTGCCAGTTTCAGGTGGTA
>JAIRZF010000303.1 GCA_031267385.1 Dysgonamonadaceae bacterium
GAAATTGCATTGTTTTACATTGATATTGACGACATGCAATTAATCAGGATCAATCAGGCCGGGCGGACTATTTCAAATGTGGGAAAATCCGGGAATAAAGGTTTTGATCTTACTCTCCACGCCAATGTGAACCACAACCTGATCCTGGGAGTTAATTACGGGTACACCGAAGCGAAGTTCAACGATTATGTAAAATCTTCTACAGCTGATTACAGCGGAAATTATGCGCCTTATGCTCCGCGACAAACTTTTTCTCTTTACGGAACTTATGTCAAGATATTCGACGAAAAGCTGATCGATCAACTGAGTTTTCATGCTCAATACAACGGATCCGGGAAAATCTACTGGACGGAAGCCAACGATATGGAACAGGGGTTTTACGGACTTTTGAATATAAAAGCCGGAATTACAAAAGGGATCTGTACTTTGAACCTGTGGGCAAAAAATGTTCTGAATCAGGATTATAACACTTTTTATTTCGAAATGAACGGGAAAGGTTATCTTCAACAGGGAAAACCCCTTAGTTTTGGGGCGGATTGGACGTTGAGATTTTAATACTTGAACCGGATCGTTGCAAACAGGCTTTCCGGTCTTAGTTTGTAATTGTAGTTGTATGAATCCAATCCATTGTAAGTTACGAAAGAATAACTTTTCTCGTCAAGCATATTATTCCATTCGAAAGCGAATTCCAGTTGTTTGTGCGAATAGGATAGTTCCAGGTCTAAAAAGAACAATTCGGAATTGACTTCAGATGAAATTTCATTATTGAAGTACTCGGACTGAAATTTCAATTGAATTTTTTTATTGAGGAAATAATAAGCCTTGAATGTCTGTACCATTTGCCGGAGGGAAGATTTATTTTTTTCGGCGTGTCCGGTTGTAATTTCCTGCATATTATTGACGAATTGTCCGGAATAATTCAGGCTGATCTGTCTGTTGATCTTCGTATTGACTACCGGATTAAACGCCAGGGTCGATGAACTGAACGGATAATGATTCCCCTGTTGCCATTTTTCGGAATGCATCAGGTTATAATTCACCGATAACGAAATACTGGTTCCGATCGAATAAAAACTTTTCCCGATATATCCGTTTCCCATCCAGGAATTTGAATTTACATCCTGGAGCCTGTTGCCCGAAACATTCAGCTTATCGATAAACCAGGTACTGCCGATAAGATTCCGGGTTCTTTCGCTATACGCTCCGAAAGCATTGAAATAAAAGCCGTTCAACGGATCTTTATAATCTATTCTCAAAGAAAAATTACGGGATTTATTTTTCGATAATTCTCCTGATTTCGTTTGCAAAATCTTGTAATCCGGCAAGATATATGCAGTTGTAAAATCTTCTATACTGCCAATATCGTGCGAATAGCGATAAGATGCAGCAAACCGCCAGCGGCCGTTCGGATTATAATTCAACCGGACAGAAGGATTGAGATAAAAACAGGAATACACTTCTGTTTCATCATACAATTTATCGTCCACATCAAGCAGGTGATAAACCAGATCCGCATTGACGGACAGCGAGAGCGAGTGATTACCGATAGTGTACTGGGGCAGAAACAGGGCTTTCATATAATTGTCGTGCAAGTCATTGCGAAAAGTATCGGTCACTAAATAATGCGACAGGCTGGTGTTCAGATCATCAAAAGAAGCATCTAACCGCAAGTCTGCTTTGAAAGTGGAAAGTCCTTTTTTGTACGAAAAACTACTGCTTGTATTCGTATAAAGTCCCGATCTGAAGATTTCCTGATAAGGCTCCCAATCTAAAGTATCAATATGTACCGACAATTTCTGGGGCAAAGACGAATACCGGACGAAAGAATTGACATTCCAAAACCGGTTACCGGTCTTTTTCAGGTAGCTCAGATCATTCCGGACGGAATAATTAGAAACGTCGTACAACTGGTTCACGGCAGATCTCGTTTCTATGGAAGATTTCAGATCATTCCAGCGGCCTACCCCTTTCAGGGTATTATTGAAATAATGTCCCGGCTCATTTTCCGTATAAGTGAGGATGGATTCCAGGGTATTGTTTTTCATTACGGAAGAATTCCATTCCTCGATCAGCAACAGGGAATCTTCCCGGATGTAATAGGATGATATTTCCCGTATCGTTTCATCCCGGCGATCGTTGATGTAATTGATATTCATCCTCAACTGTGCATTTTCTCCGGTTTTCCACAGATTATTCAGGGTCAGCACACTGGATTTATTGAATAAATACCTTGGCTCCGTCAGAGGAGGATTTCTCATCCCACGGGAAGCCGTCAAGACCGGATTCAAAGAATTGACAGACTGGAGATGACCGTTTATAATGGCCGTTTGCTGGTCTTCAAATTCCAGGGTAATATCATTGCCCCTGTTATTCGTTTTATACATCACAACGGTTTGCCTTTGCGGGGCGACCTGCAGTCCGAAAGCGCTGAGCGACCGTAGCCAGTCGTCGAAATCAGTACCCGTACCGGCATCCACGGTACCCACCGGCCGGACTTTCCTGTCTTTTTTCAGCTTGATATTGACGGCTGCTTTGGTCGATGCAACCATATTTTTCAACATACTTACCGGTTGGTGGTTTTCAATCACTTCCACGGTAGAGACGGCGTCTACGGGTACATTATTGGTGGCGATACCATATTTTTGTTCCAACAGATCCAGGCCTTCAATATAAAATTTATTGATCGACTCTCCCTGATAGGTAATTCCGCCCGACTTGGAGACCTCGATTCCGGGAATCCGTCTCAGGAGGTCGCCGATATTCCGGTCGCTCTGCGCCTGGAGAGCCGCTACATTATACGCAATCGTATCTTCCTTCAACCGGACATACCCCGGTTTTACGGATACTTCCTTCAACTGGAAATCCTGGATTTGCAGGGAAACATCTAATTTTTGAGCGCCTTTTTTAATGGGAATCACCTGAGTAGCATATCCCAGAAGGGAAACCTGTAAGCGAAGCGAATCGGGCGCCCGTTCGAGCGAAATCCGGTAAAAACCCTTTGCATCGGTTAATTTATAAACAACAGTGTTATCCCTGGCGCCAAGAATAACGACCACTGCTCCCTCAATCGACTCTCCATTGCTTTTGTCCTTAACCGTTCCCTCAATAAACTGGGCTTTAACAAATAACGGAATGAAAAAGACAAAAAGCAAGGCAAAGGATCTCTTCATTTTTCCGTTAATTCTATGGGGTTGAACGGTTTTTTAACGTAGTTGTGGGCAGGTAATGGCCCATTTTGCTGAACAACGGGATTTCCCGTCATAAAAGCCCCTGAATTGTCCATGAATTTCTGTTTGTCCCGGTTGTACCTGGATTTACTAACCATAATGGCCCGACCGTAATCCCTATCGCTATCTATCAATACCGCCTCTTCCGGTTTAGTCATGTGGGTACACAAAAAAAGAAACATGTTCCGGGTGTCTTTAATCCGTAAAATCAGTCCGGGCAGTCCGGCAAACTTCCAGGGGCCTGACGAAACCGGTATTTGCGGAGCATACCAGGCCTCATAATCTCTTCCCCGGAAAGTAGTCGCGGCTTTTTTACACAGATACCCGCAAACAGTCATCGTATCTTCCGAAAGTTCCCAATCAAAAACAGGAATATCCTCTTCGTAACGGTAATTTTCCATGGCAAATCGATCAATCAGATTTAATTTACTTTTAGGACAATTTTTCAGGATCGTATAATCATGAGTTCTGGACCTTTTGGGTGATTTTAAAGCGTCTTGTTGAATTTCAGTCTCTAATTGCCGACTAGATATAATTCCTTGCGAGATCCTTGCCGCATAAATTTTTACAAGAGAATCTCCCAAATAGCTTGTTTGAGAATAATACCGGGACATTTCGGAACCTATATCCAATAACATGATGTCCTTTTTTTTAGACTTGATATTGGCTGTATCCATAGCGCCGTATTGCTCGTACCAACAACGAAGCTTCACCGTATCCGTACAATTCTG
>JAIRZF010000056.1 GCA_031267385.1 Dysgonamonadaceae bacterium
CAACATCGAACCAGATCATCCGCATAGTAGACATCACCGGTTCCCTGAAAGGAACGTATCTCGCTCAGGACGGCGAGACGACAATCGACCTGTCAGGTTTCACCAAAGGAACCTACCTGGTTCAATACGGCGGCAAGACGGTCAAGGCAATCAGGAAATAACGTAGGGGCGGGTTTCAAACCCGCCCTGATTGTTACGGCAGCAATGCAGGGGCGGGTCTCAAACGCGGATTCGCTTATTGCTTCAACAGGGAAGCCGCTACAATATTCGCCACAATCGACCGGAGACGCACCACTTCGCCCTTATCATTGGGATGAGCGCGATTAGTCAAAAGAATAATCGCCAGATCATTGTCGGGATCGATCACTAATGAAGTTCCTGTGTATCCGGTATGCCCATAGGTATTCAGGCTCAGAAGATCGCCGTGATTGGAAGCATAATCGGAAAAGTTATCCCAACCGGGGGTACGCCCGAACGTCCGGACTTCGCGTGGAACGGTACGCATTGTTTTCACGCCTTGCGGACTTAAGATCCGTCGTCCTTTATATTCGCCTCCGTTCAACAAGGCGGTAACCAGTATCGCCAGATCATTTGCATCGGAAAAGACGCCCGCATTTCCGGAAATTCCTCCGTTCATAATCCTGGCCAACGGATCGTGAACAACCCCGCACAACACGCTGTCGTCCTTTTGCTTTTCAGTGGGCGCTACCCGCTGCAAAGTCTCGCCGGTAGGCTGATAATCCGTATGCTTCATACCCAATACATCAAAAATATTTTCTTTTGCAAAATCGCGCAGGTTTTGCCCGCTGATTGTTTCTATGATCCGTTGTAAGGTAATAAAATTAAGACAACTGTATTGAAAATTTTTCTTCGGTTGAAAATCCCTCTCACAATTGGCAATGTATTCGATCAGTCCGTCGGGGTTGGGAGCGCCGTAAAGTTTTTGCAACGAATCGACTGAGGCGTAAGGTGGAAGACCCGAAGTATGAGTCATCAGATCGTTCACCCGGATATTTCCGCGGAACCCGGGGATATAACGGTCTACCCGGTCCGACAATCGTAGTTGCCCGCGTTCTATCAGGATCATTGCCGAAATCGCTGTAGACATGGATTTGCTGACCGAAGCCATGTCAAATACGGTATTTACGTCCATCGGTACCGGCTCCGGATATACCTGTTTGTTGCCGAACGCTTTCAGATAAGCCAGCTTGCCTTTGCGTACGACAGCCAATACAGCGCCTGGAATTTCTTTATTCTCAACAGCTTTCAGAATTACTTCGTCGGCATGATGCAAGCGACGTGAATCCATTCCTAACTTTTCCGGAGCCACTTGTTTCAAAGGTTGCGCCATTAGCTGCAAACCCAACAAGAATCCTAAAAAACACACTATTTTCTTCATTCCTGATTTTTAATTAATTTTGTTGAACGTTTATGTCATTTCTGATGAAACTCCGCCAATCCCTCCATCGGACTTTGACGGATTTTTCCTAATTGCATCCCACATTCCAGGATGGCTTTTTCCAGTATTTCCTTATAATGATAAGCAATCGAACCGATGAAATGCACCGGAAACCGTTGGTGATCGTATTGCTTTACATTCCGGGTAAGAAACGCTTTGAACGCATTCAAGACCAGGGTGTTTATTGCCGGTTCATCCAGGTTCTGAGCCAGGAAAGGCGAAAGGCTCGCCAAAAAACGATTCGGAAACGGTTGACGGTAAACCCGTTCAATGATCAGGGCGGGAGTCAAAGCGAATTGTTGCAGGAACTTTTCTTTCAGTCCTGCCGGCAATTGATTTTTCAAAAGATCCCCTACCAGGAGTTTGCCCAGTACGGCGCCGCTGCCTTCGTCGCCAAGGATGAATCCCAACGGGGAAACGTTGGCCGTAATTTTTTCCCCGTCGTAGAAGCAGGAATTGGAACCGGTACCCATGATACAGACGATACCGGGATTTTTTCCGCTCAATCCGCGGGCGGCTGCCAGCATATCGGAATTAACCTCTATTGTTTTTACATCCAACTGTTTGCCGAGGACGTTTTGCATCATTGGAATTTTTTCAGGCAAGCATCCCGCCCCATAAAAATAGAGCGCATCGAATGTCGTCGCTTTCAATTCCGGCAACAATACCGTTTGAATTTCATTCCCGATTTCTTCTTCCGACTGAAAATAAGGGTTCATCCCTTTTGTAACTACACGTTGGAGTTTTTCTCCCTGCTTCACCACACACCAATCGGTTTTTGTAGATCCGCTATCTGCTATTAAAATCATATTTTTATATATATTTTCTTTTTATATAATCCGAATCCGATAATCCAAACCAGCGTAACAAACAATATGGCAAATATCAGCGAACCCAGGTAATCGCCGAATAAAGGTTTCAATAGTTCGCCGTAACAATACCCGTGCAAAGAGATTGTTCCTTCTCCGTGAGGGATACGGATATTTCCTGACAGGATGCTCAAGAGGGTTGCCATCATATACATGAAAAGCGGATTGACGCCGAAAGATTCAAAAAAACGGCTCCACTTTTTACTTCCTTTCACATCAATGATCCAAATCAACAGCGCCAGAAAAGAAGAAGCCAGTCCACAGGTAGTCAAAACAAATGTCGGCGACCAGATTTTTTTGTTAATCGGGCAACCGTAATCGAGCAGAAACCCCAGGAAACTCAATACCACCCCAATCAGGAAGAGCCTCAAAAGCTTTTCACGGACATCCTGTACTTCTACCAGCAGTTTTCCGCAACAAAACCCGATCAGCACGTGCGCTATGGACGGAATCGTACTTAACAGACCTTCGGGTTCGACGCCATTATCCATGTACATATGATTAAGTCCTAAAACAGCACGGTCGACAATAGAAAGAATATTTGTTTCGTCGCGTTCAAACCCATTTCCGAACAGTAATATCAGAAAATAACCTGCCAATAGAGAGGCAATGAGCCAGGGAATATGTTTGTGTTTGACAAACAGAGCGATGATTGCCGCAGCGCCATACGACAAGGCCAACCGCTGCAACACGCCCAGAATACGTATTTTGTCGAACGTCCAGACAGACTGGGCAAGGCGCGAACCAAACGACAATTCGTTGCCCGACAACTCGTTCCATGTCCGGCAAAAGAGAGAAAACCAGGCGATTCCCAATCCGATGGCAAAGATGACTACGGTTCTTTTTACGATTTTCCGGATCGTTCCGGAAGTCCATTCAAAGTTATATTTCCGCAGGGAAATATAAGTAGAGATGCCCATAATAAACATAAAAAAAGGGAAAACCAGGTCGGTCGGGGTCAATCCATTCCAGGAAGCATGTCTGAACGGAGCATAGATACTGCCCCAACTGCCGGGATTATTCACCAATATCATTCCGGAAATGGTGATACCACGCAAAATGTCAAGGGCGAGTAAACGTTGATTTGTAGTTTTCATTTTGTATGTTGATTTACTAAATAAACAATTGATTGATAATTGATTCCTGAGTTTGTCGTTAAGCCGATTTCGCAAGTACGGCTGTTGGAATAGCCCCGGCAAATACCGGCCGCTTCTATTTGCGGACGAAGTTTGCGCAAAGCATAAGCGTTTATTTCCGGATGAGTAAATCCTTTGTCGCCGGCAAAGCCGCAACAACCCGTCTCTTCCGGAATCAGGACGTTCGATGAACAATGTTTTGCCAGATCGATCACCTGTTTGTCCAACCCCATTTTCCGCATGGAACAGGTGATGTGCACGGCAACCGGCGTGTCGGTTTGCGTGAATTGCAGGTTATCGAGCAGGAAAGTTGTGATAAATTCGACCGGTTCATACAATTTCATCTTCCCGATTGTATGCCGCATCCGGTACAGACATGGACTCTGGTCGCACAAGACAGGATATTTACCCGCTTCGCTTGCTTTATACAAGGCAACTTCCAGTTCCGCTGATTTCCGGTCGGCGATATCCGGCATACCTTTGCTTTCCCAGATGGTTCCACAACAAAGATTATCCATGTTTTCCGGGAAAATCGCTTCATAACCGGCTTTTTGCAGCAAAGCGATCATTTCATTGACCAAAGGTTGTTTTTCCGGTGAATTTTTAGGTAATCCCATGGTTTGATTGATGCAGGAAGGGAAATAGACGACTTTTTGAGGTGCACGGTACACTGTGCGAGGTACGCGGTAAATACTTTCCGGCATTGCCGGCGTCCAAAGCGGGAGATGCAAAGAGGTGTGCATCGCTTTTGCTATGCCGGTCATGATTTTTGTCCCGGTTATCGTATGTGCAACGCCGACCAGTGTAAGCGCCGGACGCAGGTAGTTTTTAACAAGCGATAAATGTCCGGCTGTCCAGTTGCCGATAGCATAACCGGCGCTGCCGCGTGGAAATTCCGACTGGCGAATGTCGTGCGTCAAATCGCCGGTATTGATGCCCATCGGGCAAGACATGGAACACAGACCGTCGCCGGCGCAGGTTTGATTTCCCTGATAGCGGTATTGTTTTTGCAAGGTACGCAAGCGTTCCGGATTTTCACCGGATGCTTTCAGCCGGGTGATTTCCCGTTGTAATACAATCCGCTGACGTGACGAAAGGGTGAATCCGCAAGTCAGGCAGTTGACTTCGCAGAAACCACATTCAATACACTTGTCCACTTTCGGGTTAGTCAACGGCAAGGGTTTGAAATTTTTGAGATGGCATTGCGGATCATCATTGAAAATAACGCCGGGATTAAGCAGCTGTTTGGGATCAAACAACTGTTTTACGGCTTTCATGATTTCGTAAGCTTCATGCCCCCATTCGTATTCAACGAATGGAGCCATGTTGCGGCCGGTGCCATGCTCGGCTTTCAATGAACCGTCGTATTTATCGACCACCAATTTTATAACATCATTTATCAGGGATTCATAACGTTTGATTTCCGCTTCCGTATCGAACGATTGATTGATGATGAAATGGTAGTTTCCTTCCAGAGCGTGGCCATAAATACATGCGTCTTCATAACGATGTTTGATCAGCAGTTGTTGCAATTCGACTGTGGCTTCCGGCAAATCTTCAATGTGGAAAGCCACGTCTTCGATGAGTGTGGTTGTTCCCGGTTGCCGCGTTCCTCCGACCGACGGGAAAATACCTGAACGAATTGCCCAGTAACGGGAATACTCGCTTTCCTTGTCCGTAAAATGTACCGGGACGTATGTGTGAAAATCTTTGAGAGCAGCTTTTATTTTCGCAATGTTGTCGTCTAATTCCTGTTGAGAAGACGCTTTCGTTTCGGTCAAAACGGCAGTCAGACCTTCTCCCGTGGGATCGTTGACGGATCTTAAAGATTTTTCGTCCAACAGTTCGGCGCCTTTGACAATCGGATCTCCACTTGCATTTTTCAGTTTTTTCATTGCAACAACTGCTTTGCAAGCTTCCCTGACGTCTGTAAAGTATAGCATAGCGCTTGCTTTGAACGGGAAATCATATTCGGTTTTCATCACCACTTCCGACAGGAATGACAGCGTTCCTTCCGATCCTACCAGCAAATGGGCGATGATATCGAACGGGTCGTCGTAGATAACAAAAGGTAAAATATTAAGTCCGGTAACGTTTTTGATGGCATATTTCCGGCGGATACGTTCCGCAAGGGCAGAATCGGCTCGTACACGGTCACGAAGATTTTCTATTTCACGGACAAATTCCGGCCTGTTTTGCAGGAATTGCGTGCGGCTGTCGTCGTCGCCCGTATCCAGGATAGTTCCATCGGCCAACACCATGCGTGCGGACAACAATACCCGGTCGCTATTGGCATGGACTCCGCAGTTCATTCCCGAAGCGTTATTCATGATAATTCCGCCGACCATGGCGCTTTTTACTGATGCGGGATCGGGCGAAAATTTCCGTCCGTACGGTTTCAATAACCGGCTCACTCGTTCGCCGATGATACCGGGTTGCAGGCGAATAGCGGTTGCATCCGGTAAAATCGTATATTTTTCCCAATGTTTTCCGGCGACGATCAGGACGGAATCACTGATTGCCTGTCCCGAAAGACTGGTTCCTGCAGCGCGGAAAGTAACCGGAATATTCAGCCGGCCGGCTGCGATCAACAGGCGGGAGACTTCCGTTTCATTCGCCGAACGAATAATTATCTTCGGGATCAGGCGATAAAAACCGGCGTCCGTTCCATACGCCAACCGGCGAAGTTCATCCGTATAAACCCGTTCGCGGGGGATGAAAGCTGAAATTTCATTTAGAAACAAACTGTATTTATCCATCTTAATATGTTTTCTTTATTTCTGCATGAGGGAAGTAGTGCGTTAATATTTCCCTGTACGAATAACCGTTGGCGCCCATAATTGCAGCGCCAATCTGACAAAGTCCGACTCCATGTCCCCATCCGGCTCCTTTTAAAACAAATCTCTCTGGGACAGGATCACTGTTTTGTGTCTTTTCTACGACGAAAGCCGAGCTGTATAAATGTGATTCCGAAAGCGCTTTCCGGATTTCCAATTCTTTCCCGATGACAACGATTCGTTTTGTTCCTGCAATTTTCAGTCGTATCAATCGTCCGGATACGCCTCGTTCCATGGGAATCAAATCCAACACTTCGCCAACATCCAGGTTTACTTTTCGTAACAGTAAATCCCTGATTTCTTTTTGAGTAAGAACAACTTCCCAACGGTAAAAATCCTGTGTTTCGTAATCATAATCATTTAATACCTGCGTCAGAACTTCTTTATCGTGCGTATTACAAAAAGCCGGAGGGTCGGAGAGTATCCATTTCCGGGCATTTTCTTCTTTCGTCAAATCGGTATCATAACCGCCCGGAGTTACAGGATTGTCGATGACTTTTGTCAGATAGGGATGATTGACAGGCTCCCACACGTTTTCAAATTTCTCGGTAATACCGCCGCAACATTTATAGAAACGGGCGTCACATACTGCTTCATCATACATCAATACTTCTCCGGATGTCTCTTGCAAAGCTTCATATACCTGCTTCGACGATACTTTGGTTATACCCTGATAACGCTGGCAATGATCGTCGGCGCAAACGTCAAACCGATCGTGATCTTCCCGGTCATACCAGCGAATATAACCTTCCTCGTTACGGATAAAAGTTTGATATTTACCGCAAGCCCTGAGTTTTTTACCTTTTTCAATTTG
Source organism: Dysgonamonadaceae bacterium (assembly GCA_031267385.1). GTDB lineage: Bacteria > Bacteroidota > Bacteroidia > Bacteroidales > Azobacteroidaceae > BNXB01. The sequence continues at coordinate 7,116 of JAIRZF010000056.1, forward strand.
CGCCAACAACCAACTGCGGGAAATGATAGCATGCGCTTTCAACAATTCGAGGGAGGAAGTCGCGCTCATTTCCGAAGAAATCACGCTCAACAAATAATCTTCCAGCGACAGGATATTGACAACCGTCAACTTACCGTTTTCGACATAGATTTTCAGTTTACCTTTGAAACGTTGCGTTTCTTCCCGTTCCCAGTGAAATTGGACGCCGATAATGACGTGATGCAGTTCAAAAACAGCTTCATCTTTACTCACCGGTTCCAGCAAGGCAAAATCATCGAAAGTTTGTTGTTTATCGCCTAGACGAAGACTAAAGGAAGAATCTCCGGTAACGGTAGCCGTCCCTTTTGCGTTTTCCGTTTCCTCGCCCGTTGCCTGTCGAAAACGGCCATTCAATTGAAATTCAACGGATTCTGCGGACATAATGCCCACTTCTATTGTTGGTATATTCATCGTATTTAATAGATTTAATGCAGGCACAAAGATAAGAATAATTTGTCATACATCTTACAAGAAAAATATAACTTAAATAACGATAAATTAAAAATTATCAGGATATTTTACAGCCTAAAGATAAATTGTTTTTTCTGAAAATCCATTTTTTGAACAAGAAAAAATTGCTATCTTTGCAAATAAGATTATAAAATAATTGACTTATGAGCAATGTTTCGTTTTTTCAGCAACAGCTTAGGAACAACGATGTGTTTTCGAGGTTTAATATTGATAAAATCGGCATTTTCGGTTCGTATGCAAGGGACGAAGAAAATGCAGAAGATATTGATATTTTGTTGGATGAAGATGTGAAACCTGAAAAAATGATTGAACTGAGACAGGTTTTGGAGCGTCTTTTCAACAAAAAAATTGACTTGGTAATAAAAAAATTTGCCAATCCAATTATACTGTACCGTGCCCAAAAAGATTTACGTTATGCAACGCCATATTAAAAATGACCTGTTGCATTTACTTGGTATCCTGGAATCTGTCGGGAAAATTGGAATTTACACGGCAACATGTTTCTCGCCCGATGATTTTTATTTCCTCAACGACCAACTGAATTTTAACGCTTCGCTCAACTTGATGGCGCATATTGGGGAGTGCAGTAATAAAATCAGCGATGAACTAAAAGCTAAATACGGTGCGGCATCATGGAAACAGGTCAAAGATTTTAGAAACAGGGTTGTTCACGATTATGCAGGATTGAATATCTATATCGTTTTCGACATAATCAAACAAGAGTTGCCTCTATTACAAGAGCAGATAGGGCAGATTATTGCAACGGAACTTCATTTATCGACTTTTGATATTGAAGAATTTAATGTCGCAAAATCAAGTTCATATTATTCCCATGTAGATTTTAATAGGATACTACGCTAAATAAGAGCATTTCATTTAGTATATATTAGATTACTCAAACCGTTCAAAAATATAACCTTTTGTTTTCAGATACCGGATAATTTCACCCAGGCGAAGATACAATTTGTCGGTACGAACATCCTGTGTGCCGGGATGAATAAGGATGATACTGCCGTTTAAGCCCTTTTCCGCCTCATAGGTAAAAAGTTGGTCAATCAATTCCTGCGACGACTTGTAGTTGGGCATATCAGGCGTCGTATAATCGGCAGCCGTCCGCAAACCGGGTGTGTAATTGATAACCGTTTGCCCCAGCGATTCAATTAACCGGACGTGTTCTTTATTGTAATATTCGTAAGGAGGCAGAAAAGAATGTACCTGCGAAAGATCAATCCCGTATTTTTCGAGTTCAGCCATATTCCGTTGGAAATCGGCAATTAAGCTGTCCGGACTTACAAGCGATCTTTGTCGGTCGTCCCACGAAGCATAGAGCAAATGCTTATCCGAATGTCCGCCCACATAATGCCCTTTCCTGATGATGTCCCGGATAATAGATTCGAACTTTTCCTCCCTCAGGCAGTTACCGGTCAGAAAAAATGAAGCTTTTACCTGGTTTTCATCTAATGTTTCAAGAATCGGTTTTGCTCCTTCAAAGGCCTCGTCAGCCGAAAAAATCAGATGAATGACTTTCCTGTCGGTATTTATGCGGACAGTGGCGCCCTGACTGTCTTTTTCGGAGGTAGAAACGACTCCCGGAAGGAGAAGAAACAATAAAAATAAATTTTGTATCATGGTCTTTATTATTTAAGTCTTAAAGTTACATAGAATTCCATTATTTTGCAAGCATTTTTGCAAATATCAACAGATGTAACTCTCTCTGGTCACAATTGTCCCATTTATATCTTCCGGATGTTATTTAAATTATTAATAATTTAGGTTGTTATACATAGGTTTATTTTTCAACGATTTCATTGTTTTCGCATACCGTTTTCCCAACTCCCGTTGAGATGCGGCGTCTATATGTAAATTATCGGGGTTAGCCGTAAGTCCGTGCGACGAAACAACGTCGAAATAAGGGATTTCTTTTTTCGCTTCATGCAACATCTTATTGAATTCAATTACATCGTTTCCCCGAAAATCGGGCAGTTCGCCGGCGACAAAAGGGATAAGCGGTTCATTTATCGTGCTACGTAAAGTATGAATAAGGACGGCCAGTTTTTTTTTGTACGTTGCCGTTTTCTCATGCGAGCGGTCGCTTTCTCCCTGATGCCAGAGGATTCCTTTCAAAATACCGTCTTTCAATACTGTGAGAGTTCTTTTCAAGGCCTCGTCGTAAGGATAAGTTTGAGTAGGGGCATAAAATTCTTCCGGTTTCCATACATCTATGCCTGAGCCGCCGACGGCGCAGGGGATCAATCCGATAACGACGTCGCCGGATTCGTTTTTCAGCATTTCGCGAGCAAAAGCAAGTCCTGGTCCAACTCCGGCTTCCGGCTTGTCAAAATGCAAGGGTTCTTTGGCAATTTCCCATACGTTGTCGCTGTTCAGGCGCAAAATACGCGGATT
>JAIRZF010000101.1 GCA_031267385.1 Dysgonamonadaceae bacterium
TCCTCCCGGAGTAGTTACTTTATCAATTTCGTCTTCCGGATTTACGCCGGTCTTCAACAAGAGATCGGCAGCGCCTTTCATCGTATATGCCAGCATCTTTTGAGCATCTTTGGGAGGGATTCCCAACTCTGTTCCGGCGAGCATTGCTGCACGTACAAACCTGAAAAAGAAAGCAATTCCACAGGAAGTCAGAGCGGTAGAAGCCGACAAATTCATTTCATTCATCAGATAAACTTCTCCCATGGTTCTGAACATTTTCAGAATCAACTCTTTTTGGGCGTCTGTCGCATTGTTTGTCGCAATCAAAGTCATACTCTCCCCTACCGATATTGCGGTGTTGGGGATCACCCGGAACAGAGGCGGTAAAGAATATTGATCCGACATTTTCATGAGTAACTTTTCGATTTTCTCAATCGACACTCCCGCAGCAATAGACACCAGGATCTGTTTTTCATAATTCAATTTGAACTTGATGTCTATGATAACATCTTCAACCAACCAGGGTTTCACGGCAAGAATCACAATATCGGATTTTGCAACGTCGTCATAATTGGAAACATTGACTTTGATTCCGGGCAACTCTTTTTTCAATTCAATCAAAACCGCTTCATTGATATCAATAACCTGAATGTCTTCCGGTTTACAAATAGTTCCCGATACTAATCCTTTTGCAATGGATCCTCCCATGTTTCCACCGCCAACAATCGTAAATTTCATATATACCTGTTTTATTTTTATTACATGCGAATTTCAGGATAATACCTTTTCAAATCGTTTCAGGAATTCTTCCGCTTCCTGCATACTCAGACATAAAGGGGGCAGCAACCGGAACACATACGCTCCCGTCACTCCGGTGAATACTTTTTCTTCGAACAACAACCGGCTCCGCATTTCCTTTATCGACTGTTCAAATTCAAGCCCAATCATCAATCCATGTCCCCGCACCTCTTTTATCTGAGGAATTTTTTTCAATTCGCTCATCAGATAATCCCCTATTTTAGCGGCATGATCAATCAGATTTTCGTCTTTCATAATATCCAGTACTGCGATCGCGGCTGCACAAGCCAGGTGATTCCCTCCGAAAGTAGTCCCCAATTGTCCGTGAACCGCTTTGAAATCGGGACTGATCATGACTCCTGCAATGGGGAACCCGTTTCCCATTCCTTTAGCTACCGTGATAATATCCGGACGAATCCCGGCATATTGGTGGGCAAAAAACTTCCCACTCCGTCCATAGCCCGACTGTATTTCATCCAGAATAAGAACAGTTCCCGTTTTTTTACAAATCCGGCTCAATGCTTTCAAAAATTCCGGATCCGGCACCTGAATACCTCCGATCCCTTGTATTCCTTCAATTATAACCGACGAAATATCTCCTTTGTTCAGGGTCTCTTCAACAAGATTCAAATCATTGAGCGGAAGAAACACAACATCCTGACCCTCATTTACAGGTGCTTTATAAGCAGGGACATCCGTCACCCCCACGGCAACCGAAGTCCGTCCGTGGAATGCTTTTTTGAAAGCGACGACTTTTTGTCGTCCATTATGAAAAGACGCCAGTTTAATGGCATTTTCATTGGCCTCGGCTCCCGTATTGATAAGAAACAGGAAATAATCTTCATAACCGGAGAGTTTTCCCAACTTTTCAGCAAGTTCTTTTTGCAGACTGTTGACCACCAAATTCGAATAAAATGCAATTTTACTCAGTTGTTCCGTGATTTTCCGAACATAATACGGATGAGCATGTCCTACTGAAATAACGGCATGTCCCCCGTATAAATCCAAATATTTTGTTCCGTTTTCATCGTAAACGTAACAACCTTCAGCCTTCACCGGCTCTATATCCCACAAAGGATAAACATCAAATAGATTCATATTTTTATTTTTTCATTAAAATGCACTGGCTTTAAGATTCAAACCCTCTTTTTCATCCAACCCGAACATCAGGTTGAAATTCTGTACCGCCTGCCCTGAGGCGCCCTTCAATAAATTATCAATCACGGAAATAATAAAAACTTTATTCTCGTGTTTTACCGGATAAAGCACGCATTTATTCGTGTTGACAACTTCTTTCAAATCGGGATTTTTATCTGTAATAAATGTAAATGCGGCGTCTTTGTAATATTCGTCATAACATTTCTTTATTTCTTCCAACGACAGATCGCAAGTGGTGTAAATACTTGCAAAAATTCCGCGGGGGAAATTACCCCTCACGGGTATAAAAAGAATTTCCCGGTTAAAACCCGTCTGAAGTTGAACGACCGATTCTTTGATTTCTTTCAAATGCTGATGTTCAAATGGCTTATAAACCGAAATATTATTGTCCCTCCAACTGAAATGGGTAGTCGACGACGGTTTCACTCCGGCTCCGGTCGAACCTGTAATCGCATTTACATGCACTTCCTCTTTCAATAAACCATTTGCAGCCAACGGAAGAAGAGCCAGTTGAACAGCAGTAGCAAAACATCCGGGATTCGCCAGGCGGTTCGTCTTCTTTATAGCGTCCTTATTCAATTCGGGAAGTCCGTAAATGAACCCGTTGCCGGAAGCTTTATGCCGGTAATCTGTCGATAAATCTATAATTTTAAGCTGATCCGGGATGCGGTTTTCCTCGATAAATTTCTTACTGTCGCCATGGGCGGAACACAAGAACAGGGCGTCCACTTCTTCAAGAGGATGCCGATCCGAAAAAGTCAAATCCGTTTCGCCGGTCAGACCTTCATGCACATCGGTTATTTTGTTGCCGGCATTGCTGGTACTGTGGACAAACGAGATTTCTACCTTCGGGTGATGAATCAACAGCCGGAGCAACTCGCCCGCTGTATAGCCTGCACCGCCGATTATTCCTACGTTTATTTTCATAATTTTATATTTTTGGAGTTAGGGGGAGTTAAGGGAAGTTAGGGGGAGTTAAGGGGATGTTTTGTTCCATCGTTTTTGATAATTGCACTGCAATATGAGTTTAACAAATAACTAGTTTTAGATATTAATTCTTCTAATTCAACGTTTTCCATTTCAGAGATATAATCTAAATCTTTGCTCAAAATAATATAGTACCTACATTCCTCCAAAGAGCCCTGGGCTATATTCATGAAACGTAATTTATCAGCAACTCCTTTCTTTTTATATCCTTCTGCAATATTTGCCGGAATAGACATTACTGCTCTGCGAAATTGGGATATTAATCCAAAGAGTTCCTCTCTTGGAAATTTCTTTGTTACTTTATAAACCTGTAATGTCATTTTATGAGCCTCCTGCCAAACGACAAGATCTTTAAAGATTTTGGTTTTTAAGTTTTCCATAAATTATTTGCGTCTAAACTATTAGTGTAACTTCATATTAACTCTCTCTAACTCCTTCTAACTTCCCTTAACTCCCTCCAACTCCTTCTAACTCCCTCTAACTCCCTCTAACTCCCTTTAACTCCGTGTTTACCTCCCATTCTTCTCCTGTATATTAAAAAAGATTTTTGTCGGTATTGCCGTCATTTTTGTAAACCCTTTAGCATCGTCTGCCGTCCAGGCTTTATTCACTTCACCATACTCCCCGAAGTCAGCTTTCATCAGGTCAAAAGTACTTTCAACTCCAACCAGGGTATAACCATAAGGGCGCAGTTTGACAATCACTTCTCCCGTCACATTTTGTTGCGTACTTTCAAGGAAGGCCTCCATATCGCGCATCACGGGTTCCAGGTATTGAGCCTCATGCAGGAACATACCGTACCATGTGCCTATCTGGTCTTTCCAATACTGTTGCCATTTCGTCAGGGTATGTTTTTCCAGCATTTTATGAGAATTGATGATCAACATCGGCCCGGCTGCTTCAAAGCCCACGCGCCCTTTGATCCCAATGATTGTATCTCCGATGTGCATATCACGACCGATCCCATACTGTGAACCAATAGCCTCAACGGCCTGAATTGCTTCCACATTATTTTTATATTTTTTCCCGTTCACCGAAGCAATTTCCCCTTTTTCGAATCCAAGCCTAAGCGTTTCTTCTCCTTTTTTGATCACTTGCGACGGATAAGCTTCTTCCGGAAGAGTCTGATTCGACTTCAGCGTTTCTTTCCCTCCGATGCTGGTTCCCCAAAGGCCTTTGTTAATGGAATATTCCATTTTAGTAAAATCAGCTTCATATCCATGTTCTTTAAGATAATTGATCTCATATTCACGGGTCAGGATCATATCGCGGGTCGGCGTCAATATCTTAATTCCGGGGGCGAGGACGTCAAAAGTAAGGTCGAAACGCACCTGGTCATTTCCGGCGCCCGTGCTCCCGTGAGCCACATAGTCCGCGCCGATTTCCTTCGCATAATTGATAATTGCGATCGCCTGGAAAATACGTTCGGAACTCACCGATACGGGGTAAGTTCCATTACGGAGGACATTTCCATAAACCATGTATTTAATGCTTTTTTCGTAATATTCCTGAGTAATATCCAATGAAACGTGTTTTTTCGCTCCCAGTTTATAAGCGCGTTCCTCAATACGTTTCAGGTCTTCATCGCTGAACCCGCCTGTATTTGCAAGCGCGGTGCAGACTTCATACCCCTTCTCCTGAGATAGATACATGGCGCAAAAGGAAGTATCCAATCCGCCGCTAAATGCCAAGACTACTTTTTCTTTTTTCATTTTTATTTCGTGTTATCGTTTTTCTTTTTACGGTTCGGATCATACAGCATTGCCGTACAAATACAGTATTTCCTGTCGGTACGTCGCAAAATATCGTAATTAACGCAACCCTGACATCCCCGCCAAAAAGCCTCGTCGTCCGTCAGGTCGGCAAAAGTGACAGGCACATAACCCAGCTCGGTATTGATTTTCATGACTGCCGCCCCGGATGTTAATCCAAACAATTTTGCATCGGGAAACCGTTGCCTGGAAAGTTCAAATGATTTTTGCTTGATCCGCATAGCCAGTCCATGACCACGGAATTTTTCCACAACAATCAAACCGGAATTTGCAACATATTGCTTGTTCCCCCAACTTTCAATATAACAAAACCCGGCAAATTCACCGCCACAAAGGGCTATGATAGACTTTCCTTCCCGCATCTTTTGCTCAATGTATTCGGGAGAACGCTTAGCGATACCTGTTCCACGCACTTTAGCCGCTGCCTCAATGGTGTCCAGGATCGTTTGTACATATTTTATATGGCTTTCGCCGGCAATTACGACTTGAATTTCTTCGTTCATACGCTGCTATTTTACGTTTTACGTTTTACGTTATACGTTTTACGTTTGGCTTACGCACCCCTTGAAGACACGCGCACCCCTTGAAGACGTGCGTAAGCCTTGAAGGCGTGCGTAAGCCTTGAAGACATGCGTAAGCTCAACGTATAACGTAAAACGTATAACGTATAACGTAAAACGTATAACTCTATATCTCATACTTCAAATTCAGAATGATATTTTGTAATACATCAATCACTGCTTTTCTCGAAATCCCTTCTCTTGGAATCAGTAATATGGTATCATCTCCGGCAATAGTTCCCAATATCTCTTCCGAAGCCAGACTGTCGATATCGGACGCTATTCCCATAGCATATCCCGGACGGGTCTTCAATATAGCCAGGCCGCCGGAAAATTCAAGAGAAGAAGTAGCTCTGGAAGAAATCTCATTTTCATCAGCAGAACTATTCAACTCGGATGAATAATTATTCTCTCCATGGAACGTATAGATATAGTCCCCGTTCACATCCGGATATTTTACGATTTTAAGCTCCTTTATATCTCTCGACAATGTAGCCTGAGCAAAGGTAAATCCATCCTTTTCAAGAATATTTTTCAATTCCTCCTGACTACTGATGGAATGATTCTTAACGGCCCTCCGAATGGCGATATGTCTTTCCTTTTTTATATCCATGATGAATATTTATTCAAATTGGACGCAAAAATATACATTATTTGAATAGCTTGTATCGAAAAAGGCAAAAAGTTTTTTGGCATGATTTTTTCGCAATACGAAATAAATGTTTACATTTGCACGGATTCTTTAAAAGAGTCTCGAACACAAAACACAGCACATCAATACTATAATGACAATTTCTCATCCTTGCTTTAGTTGGTTTTTAGCTAAATTTAACACTTTAAATTTGGTTGATTTGTCATTTATGTTAGAGAGAGAGAGAGAGAGAGACTTACCTAGGCTCACGCGCGCGTCAATATAAAAGAAATTTCTTAATTAACAAAAACATAGCCCGGCTGAATTATTTGAATTTAGTCCGGTTTTTTGTACCCTATAAACCCCTTCCCCGTAGTTCATTTTCCAAAAAAGAGGTGTCGTATTTGAAT
>JAIRZF010000121.1 GCA_031267385.1 Dysgonamonadaceae bacterium
CGGGTATTTGAGATGCGCCGTATGGAAAATCAATCCTATGAGTCAATTGCCGAAGAACTCCACATATCCGTCCGCACCGCCAAGCGATATAAAAGGCGCGTGGTTGACAGGCTTCGGGAAGAATTGCGGGATTACCTTCCGGCGCTTTTGTTTTGAGGAGCGAACTATATCTCGCATGAGTCTATTTTATGGGAATGGTAGCACAAATAATTAGTCTAAATCTTGTCTCTTTGTGAAATTTTTCATATTTTTCAGTTTGGTTATATTGGAAAAAAGGATGTTGTTGATTTACAAGAAATGCTCTTTTTTTAGCAAGGCATGACAAAAGAGAAGGGTAATCGTCTTTGAATATGTCAATAGTGGTCTTAAGTTGTTCAATTCCTTTTTCCGATCTACTTTTTTGTTTCGATTTTAATTCCACAAAATAAAAATCGTATCTTTCCTGTGGTCTAACGCAAATAAGTAAAACATCACACAAAGATTCTTCATCTTTTCCGTCAGGCTTATAGCATATAAAATTCTTATCTAAAGGTACAAAATAAATATTCCAATTATTCGTATTTTCCACATCGGCAATTCCTTCTTTAAAAGGGACAACCATCGCAGGTTGTTCATCATCAATGCTGAAGTTATCCGTTTCATGGCTAAAACAAGTTGTAAGAAATAGATCAATTTTCATTTTCTTCTTCGATTTCCTGCAATTTTTCGAATAGGTTATTGGTCTCGGCAAGTTTATTGTTCAAAGAATTGTCATCTGAAGGAATCAAATTATTATATTTAGGTAACAACTTCACTTTTCCTGTTTCTTCATCCATTTCATAAATTGAAACGTCATCAGCATTTACGCATGAATTCAGAGAGATTAAACTTTCTATCTTAGAGGACAAGGAATCTCTTTTATCTCCTAATAAATCATCAAACACTTGTTTTGCCTTGATCGCAATGGTCAAATAATTCATCAGATACGGACTATGCGTCGTAATTATCAATTTATTGTCGGCAGTCATATTGTTGATTCCCAGTAAATATTGCAACATTTTCCATTGCGAAGATGGGAAAAGATTCTGTTCGGGCTCTTCTACAATATTAATAAATGCTGTTTTATTGTATACAGAAGCTAGTTCGGAAATGGCTTGCCGTTTCTGAATATCGGTTAAATATTCATTGTCCCAAATGGCTCGCAATCCTTTTTGAAACTTCATAGTTTCTTCACTACTCATCGCTTTCTCTTTGCCGCTTTGCCGTTTCACGGAGTTCGCTAAGTAATCTGAAACTAAATACAATGGGACAAACGATTGAAATCCACTTGAGGCAACACGTAATTTAATTCTAAAATCATTGCTCCTCAGATACAATTCATCAGAGCGTTTATCATAGCGAATTTCTGTTTTATTGATTGGCAATAACATAGCCCTACCACCCATTTCCTGCATTGCGCTGTAATATTCGGTGCTGAATTCCTGCAATGCTTCCGATGAAAGCTTGAGTTCTTCTGCGCCTTTAATATAGGTCAATAAGTTTCGTTCAGCGGGAATATACATAATTTTAGGCAATGAATATTTACTGTTGATGACCTCACTTATAGACAATTTGTCATTTTTGTAGATAATCGAAAATCTGTTTCCCTTATATTCTATAACAGAATTGTCGTTAAGATAATCTTCCAATCGGTGGTAGGGCAAATAATATGATTTCAGACGATTATTTGTCTCAAACCAACTTTTTTCAAAGTCTCCTCTAACCAGCGATTTTTCAATTTTCGTAAAAACAGAAATAAGTTTGGCGACCGTACTCTTTCCCGATCCTTGATTACCAATAAAAAGAGTTATTTTGCGAACGTCAATCCAACCGCCATTTTCTAATAATCCATCCTTTATAGGACCGAAATTTTTTATTTTGATTCTGCTCATTTACATGATCTTTAGGTATCTGCAAAGGTAGTAAATCTAACGGAAAATCCTACCTTTGCAAAAAAACCGGATAATAGTATGATCAATCTTGAAGTTTGTTCTAATTCTGTTCGCTCTGCGATTGCAGCGCAGGAGGGGGGAGCTTATCGTGTGGAACTATGTGATAATTTAGTTGAAGGAGGTACCACTCCATCTTTTGCACAAATACAAATAGCGCGTAAATTGCTGAATATCAAATTAAACGTTATTATTCGTCCGCGAGGGGGTGATTTTTTATACGATGATCTGGAATTTGAGATCATGAGATCCGAGGTCAAAATATGCGGGGAAATCGGGTGTGACGGAGTTGTGATAGGGCTTTTGAATCCGGATGGTACAATTGATACTACCCGCACCAAAGAATTGGTTGATATTGCACGGGAACATGAAATGAGTGTTACTTTTCACCGTGCTTTTGATCGTTGTAACGATCTATTCAAAGGTTTGGAGGATGTCATAAATACGGGATGCGACCGGATCCTGACTTCCGGAGGAAAAGATTCTGCGTTGGAAGGCGCTGAAAATATCCGAAAATTAATTGAACAAGCCGGAGAGCGGGTTATTATCATGCCCGGAGCCGGCATAACAGAGCGGAATATTGCAGAATTAGTCAAACAGACAGGTCTCAAAGAGTTTCATGGGTCTTTTCGTAGTGCATATTCCGGGAAAATGAATTATTTCAATCGGGATATGAGTGATTGGAAAGAGGATACGCAGTTGTTGTTTTCGGATAAAGAAAAAATCCGGGAGGCTTTAAAACAAGCAAGGGAAACGTGTTAAGTCTCCCTTTGTGCCCGGAACAGGACTCGAACCTGCACGTCCTTGCGAACACTAGTCCCTGAAACTAGCGCGTCTACCAATTCCGCCATCCGGGCCAATTTGTGAGCGCAAATGTACAACTTTTTTCGTTTCCTGCAACGAATAAACTCAAAAATTTAACCGGTAAATACAATTATTCTGCAGGCGACACGATAGAATCCGATTGTTCCTCTACCTGGGGATAATCAACTTTTGTGGTATCCAATTGAAAAAATGATCTTAGTAAACTGTCCGGCAACCCGGTTCCGGGTCTCCGTAATTCATGTGTTGCAGGCTGACGGATAATATCTTCGATACTTTTCTTCAACTTTTTATCCATTTCCTGACGAAGGTTGATCTCCGTCCCAGCCAAATCCTGTTCTTTGGCAGGAGTGAACAAATTTTTATATTTAGCTTTCGCCAACCTGATCTTCATTTTGTCAGGCGAACCGGTAACATTCAATCCCAATTTGAAAGGCAATGGAGATTTTAGTACTGTGATGTGATAATCAAAGGTCATATCAAGATTCTGAGTACCACCTACCCCTGCCTGATATCGGTCAAGGGAAACAAGAAACGGGAAAATCATCACTTTACTATTCTCCAGGATCATTTCTACCGAAATACTATCGATCATATTGCGTTTCTTATTTTTGAACATCAACATTTTAGATATTTCCGCAAAAGTTTCCCCGTCAAGCAGCACCATATTCACTCCATGCATGTAGCAGGCTGCTGTTGTCTCCGGAAGACGAATGTTCATCAAAGAATCCATTTCCGTCAAAACAGTCATATCACAATCGACCACTCCTTCAAAAGAGCGAAGCATGGGAGTCAATGTATCGATCATAGGAAAGGCATCAATCAATGCTTTTACGTTGACTTGCCGCATCCCCAGATCCATTCCGAAATGCGCACCTTGCCTGTTAGCCGCCTTATAGACCAGTGAAACCCGGGCGCTACCAAGATCCGAATTTATTTTTAAATCCGGGAGATGGACTGCTCTATCCCTGATAATGATCTTACCCGAAGTATTATCCAAACGTAATTTACCGTAAATAGTTTCGTTCATCTTTGTATCAAACTCTATGTCAATATTTCCGGGTACTACAAAGATCCCGCTTGCGACGGTATCCGTGATAACGGATGTGATTTCCTTACTTTCATCGAGGACAACCTGAGATATAGAATCCTGTTGAACGGTACTTTTTTCTACAAATCCGGAGCCGTCTACCGCCGCTTTTATCAATTCATTGAAATTGACGGAATCAGCATTCATGGACAATTTTGCGGTTACTTTCCCATCAAATAACAATGCGCTTCTGATTCCTTCGATTTCTCCTTTAAGAGACATATCCGAAGATCCGATCTTCAGATTTACTTCCGATAATGAAAGCGTATTTGTTGTAAATTTCAATGAAGATTGAGTCATCCTCACCGGAAGTGGGAAATATGGGGTTCTCAGGCTCATATTCTTACATTCGAACGAACCGGAAATATCCAGGTGGCGTAATGCATCTTTTGCTTCCGACGATTCTAACCGGAAAGATAAATTATTCTTCCTGTTTATTCGTTGCAGGGAATCTCGTCTGTTTACAAACCTCATTGAATCTGCTGCCGTGAAATTAGCCCGGATCGAATCACGTTCAATTCCCGGTCTCCGGAAATGAGAAATGTGATTTGTCCCGGATTCCTGTTTTTTTATTTTAAGTGATAATTTTGCGCTATTTACTCTTCCTCCCATCGTCAGGAACTTGCCCATAAGACTATCCAGAGTAACTCCAAATGTAAATTCCGGTTTGGACGGATCTGTTTCCTGCGGAGTCAATCTCAATATTGCATTTGCTTTAATGATCTTCATCATGATTGAATCACCCATTATCAGGCGCATATTTTCCAATCTTACTCCTCCGGACACTGTAGCCATCGAGGTGGTGTCTTTAGGAGCTGAAGTGCCGAACCATCCCGCTACCCGTCCGGCGCTAGAATGGATTTCATTCTTCCAATCCAAATTGATGCTATCCAAAGCAATACCACCACGCAACAAACTTTCTCTTACCTGTCCTCTTATGGTATCGGTCACATTGCTTCCCAACCGGATATTTCCACCGGAAGCCAAAAACGAAATGCTGTTTACCGTATCTTTATAAAAAACATTTTCCACACTTATTTTTCCATTCGCATCCAATTTCCCATAATCGGAAGCTAAAATTTCATCCGCAAAACATTTCGCGGAGAGATCGAGATTGATATTACCTCCCATTTTCACTCCTTTGACAAAAGAAAAATCCTGAGATAATCTATTAAAATCAATATTTCCGGTCAAATGAGCATTAACAAAAGGCTTGGTGAAAATTTCAGTTACTTCTCCCGAAATTCCAATTTCGGAAGATGCACTCTTCAAATATAGACGCTCTATATTCAGGAACGAAGGTTGTTCTTCTGAAAAATCTATTTTAGTACTACAAGCTATTTCTATTTTTTTCAGTCCCGATTTATCTTTATACTTAGCGCTACGTAAAGAACCGTCTTTCAGGTTTACGGACATCTCCAACACGGGGTAATTACCATTTCCCAAAAAGCCTTTCAGACTTCCCTGAGACTCGATCTTTCCCGTCGTTATCAATTTGTTTTTAACATCCGATATGTGATCCGGTACTGCCGACAACAATTCAGATAAGGAAGATGCACTCAACCTGAAATCCATATCAACCTGACCAAGCCTCGTTTTTTCATCACGTTGAATTATTCCTTCCGCATCAAAAGATAATACGCCGACAGAAAATTGAGCCTGTTCAATGGAAAGGCGATGTTCAATACGGTTATTTTTTAAACGAGCTTCAATATCCAGAGGTAACCGGTCGGAAAGTAGCTGTTCGCCATAGTGTGACGTCAATGCTTCCATGCCCAGCTTCAAATCCAAACCGGTGGAATCTTCAGACATATTTCCACTCAATTTCAACTGCAGATTATCGACTTTTATGAATACATCACTACTGAGATCTTCGTAAATAATATCAGCGCCTATGATACTTATGTCCTTTACGTCCAGTTGAGGGCGCTGAAACCCGGACGTAATGGTGTCCGAATCACTTTCGGATTTCATAATGTCCCAGTTTGCAACCCCGTCCGGATCTACGAAGGCATAAATATCCGGATGATCCAAAGATAATTTATTGATAATTAATTTTTTATTGAAAAGAAACTCGACAGGATCAAAAGATGCGGTAAAAGAGTGGAAAGATATTAATGTATCACTAAGCCCCAGGTATGTTGAATCTTCTCCGATATTCATTTTTTTGACAATACTTCCATCCTGGAAACGCACTCCCAACTGAGGGAATGTGCTGAAAAAAGTAACATCTATCGACTCACAACTCACCAGGGCATCAAGATTTTCATTTGCCCAATTCAGTACGATCGGGGTTATCTTTTTCGGAGAAACAACAGTATGCAGGACAATGCTTACGGCTAATGCCATCAGGGCGACCAACCCCAACAATACGAAACCGATACGAATAAAAAGACGCTTCCTCCCGGACGTTTTTTTCTGTTTCATTTCTTCCGGATCAATCATCAACAAGTAATATTCAGTTGTTGCAATACCCCGCGTATTTTTTCGTATGTGGTAATTCTTGTTGGGATAAGAGGCAGACGCAATTTATTTTCAATATATCCCATCATATTAAGCATACTTTTCACGCCGGCAGGATTTCCATCCACAAATAACAATCCAAACAATTCCGTAAAACGATGGTGGATTGTCAGCGCACGTTCATAATCGCCGGATAAGGCCAGGCGAACCATACGACTAAATTCTTTCGGGAAAGCATTCCCTATCACAGAAATCACTCCTACGGCGCCCAAGGTTATCAATGGGAACGTAATTCCATCATCTCCGGAAATTACATCAAAATTTTTCGGTTTATTTTTGATGATATCGTCCATCTGTGTAATATTTCCAGAAGCTTCTTTAATTCCGACCACATGATTGAAATCCCTGGCCAGTCGTAAAGTTGTTTCCGCGGTCATATTTACACCTGTACGTCCCGGAACATTGTACAATATTACCGGCAGGCGCGTGGCCTCGGCAATGGTTTTATAGTGTTGATAAATTCCTTCCTGGGATGGTTTATTGTAGTATGGAACTACCGACAGGATTGCATCGATACCTGTAAAATCATCCTTTTTCAACTTATCGACAATGGCGCGAGTGTTATTTCCCCCTAATCCAAGAACAATCGGTATTTGTCCTTTTACCCTGCTAATCACCACCTGAACAATTTCTTTCTGTTCTTCCGGTGTTAATGTAGGAGTCTCTGCAGTCGTTCCAAGAACGACAAGATAATCTGTTCCGTTTTGCAGTTGATAGTCAACCAGGCGGTTCAGGGTCGTGTAATCCACACTTTCATCTTCTTTGAATGGGGTAATCAAAGCGACCCCCATCCCTTTTAGGTTTATTTGTGCCATCTGTACAATAAAATGATAGGCAAAAGTAGTACAATTTATCTTTATGTCAAACTAATTTGAAAACAAATAAATAGAAGAAAAAATAACAGATACTCGTATTAAAAAAACTCACTTCTTCTCCGGAGCCAACACTTTATAAACAATTCCAGCCAGGGCGGCGCCCGCTATCGGAGCTACAATAAACAACCAAAGTTGTGGTAGCGCCAGCGCATTTTCCGAAAATATAGCCTGACTGATGGAACGCGCCGGATTGACGGATGTGTTGGTAACCGGAATACTGATCAGGTGTATCAAAGCCAATGTTAACCCAATTGCAAGGCCACCAAAACCTTTTGGGGCACGGGAATCGGTCGATCCTAAAATCACAATCAGGAAAATGAACGTCAATATGAATTCAATTAAAAATGCTCCGGCAACATTAGTCTGGAGGTAATTTGCGGCGCCTTCAAAGAATGCTCCATATCCGTTTGCTGCAAAAGTTCCAAGCGGGAGATGACACGATTTAAGTATAAATGCCAATGCGCTTGCAGCAATTATTCCTCCCGCCACCTGTGCAATCAGGTATGAAACCAAATCTTTGGAAGTCATCCGGCCGGAAATAAATACTCCGACAGACACTGCCGGATTAAGATGCGCTCCGGAAATATGTCCGATACCATAAGCCATAGCGACTACAGTCAACCCAAATGCAATAGCAACGCCAAGGAATCCGACTGCATGTCCGGCCAAAACGGCCGTACCACAACCTCCAAAAACCAATAGAAAAGTGCCTGTTAATTCCGCTGTAAATTTTTGTCCTGTTTTCATGAATTTCGATTATTAATGTATTTTAATTTAAACAACAAATTAAATAACAATTGAAATCATTTCTTGTTTTGTTAAAATAATCAAAATTTATGACAAAGAAAAATCCGCTTTTTAATCCGGGAAAGTACAACTTTTTACACTTCAATGCACTTTACAAGCAATCCTTTCATGAATCCGTCCAAAAACATTTTATTTTATGCAAACAATAATGAACTGTTTGAGTTTACTTTTGGCATTTCTTGGTAAATTTTACCGTTGATCAATTTACCATTTTCATGTTTGTTACGTTTTATACCGTCGCTACCCCAAGTTCCCCATTGTTTGAAGAAAAAGGAAGAACCTTGTTTTTCGGTCTGTCCTTTGATGGAAAGTATCCAATCTTCTTTCATCGGACGTGCGCTTGTTCCGCTTTCTCCCCCAACAATAACCCAGTCGATATTGTCAAGATTCATTTCTCCCAAATCTTCCAAAAGTGGCTCGCATGATAAAAAGTGAATCGGCGCTTTTAATGTTCGCAGAAAATCAATCCTTTTTTTTGCCGCTTGATTTTCAACTGTAACTCCCAACCAAACATTGTCAGGTATTCGGTGAGTTGAGAAATATTCAGTCATTCGTTCTGCTCTTTTGGTAAGTAGTTGGTATCTGTGTTGTGGCGTCAATTCAATAATACCGATTACTTGATTGATAAATTCGTCCGGCACACCCTTATGGAATAAATCGCTCATCGAACACACAAAAATTGTATGCGGTTTTTTCCATTCCAAAGGTTCGCTTAAAGCATCTTTGTGCAGAGTCAGTTGAAATCCGTCTTTGTATTTATCCTGTCCCATCGCTTGTAAACGGCGAGCCATCACTTCGGCATAGCAATTTACGCAACCTGCCGACATTTTCGTGCATCCTGTAATTGGATTCCATGTTTTATCCGTCCATTCGATTTTTGTTGTTTTCATTGCTAATTGATTTTATATTCAATAATTCGCTTATTTTTAATTACTTGGTCATAGTTAATCAACGGAGTTCTTTCCGAATAACTAATTAAACCTTCCTTTTTCATCTTTTTCACTTCTTCGGTTGCGTGGGCATCAATATGCCCTTGTTCCAATGTGAACACATAAGCATCTTTATTTGTTTTCATCGTCCCATTTAAGATGTTATTGCGCAAAGAGCATGCAAAATTTTCAATCTTTGTCAGTTTTTTACCTTCAAATAAATCAAGTTGCCTCTTATCTACATCATCATTTATATCAAAATTTGCTTCTCCATTCAGATTGTTTTCTTTCCAAGCCGTTTTCAAAAACTTATCAACAGCAAAAGGATGGCTTGCGCCAAAAATTATTCCATAAACGTTTGCTTCTTTCTTAATAGTAAACGGATAGAGAGAATATTTTGTGTTTTTCGGCAATTTTTCTCTTAACTGTTCTAAAATGCTTTTATGTATGTGCTTATATGGATTTTGTTTGGCTTTGTCCATATCAATCTTTAAATTATCTTGAAATGCTTTTTCTTCACCAAATCTCCAAAAATATGAAGACGACAGAAAGATAAGAAAATCAGTAGTTTTTGTTTTTTCTAATTCTAA
>JAIRZF010000143.1 GCA_031267385.1 Dysgonamonadaceae bacterium
GTGCGGTCGAATATCTGATCGGTTGTTTGAGATTTATAAACATCGATTTCAAAAAGAATACGATTACCCAACAGCCCGATGTCAAGACCAGCGTTGACAGCTGTCGTACTTTCCCATCCGAGAGCGGTATTGCCGATACCGGAAATGTACTGTCCCCAGCTAACTGTTTCGCTGTTGTCGAGCACGACGGAATGGTTGCCTACCTGTCCCAACTTTATGGGCGACAACGTTTGATAAGAGCCAAGCGACTGGTTCCCGTTTTTCCCCCACGATGCTTTCAGTTTCAGGTAATTGATAAATTCGAGTTGTTTCATGAAATCTTCTTTCGATACTGTCCAAGCTGCGCCTATGGCCGGGAATACGCCCCATTTGCGGTCCACGCCGAATACGGTGCTGCCATCGCGCCGGACGGAAGCCGTTAAATGATAGCGATCATCGTAAGCGTAGACGATACGGCCCAGATATCCGATATTCGCTTTCCGGGTTTTCCCTACGCTCACCTTGTAAACGCTTCCCAGCGGAAGCCCGTCGGCCCCCAGCAAGGTATTACCGATGGCCGTAAAATCTTCCGCCGACATGGTACGCTCATCGGCCTTATTTTCGTCCCGCGTGTATACGGCGGAAATATCCACATAATGTTTGCCCAATTGCGTGGTGTAATTCAGGATATTATCCCAAACGTATGAAACGTATGAATTGCGCTCATTCCATCCGTTGGCGCTGGACAAATAGCGGGAAAGCGTTTCCTGGGAATAACGGCTATCGTCCCTGTAATCGCCGCCCGGCGCATAATTGCCCTCATGTATGAAAGCATCTTTTTTCCAATAGTTGGAAGTATATGACGCATTCATGCGGAATGTCAGTCCGGAGATCCATGGAGCCTTGACAAGCGCATGGCCTTTCATGAAAAACACTTCGCGCCGCTCCTGCTGATCGAGCGTACCACCTTTGGATGTGTTCCATAGCGGGTTTTCCAAATGTCCTCCTCTGGTTTGTGCAAATCCGTCCGTCCAGCGTTCAATCTGGCCGTCAGGACGGAATGCCTGCGCATAAGGCGAGAGATAGGGCTGCAATCGCGCTATATCTGATCCGTCGCCGTAATCGGAATACCTGAAATTGGCTTGAGCGCCAATCTGTAACCAGCTTGTAATGTCGTTTTGCAGTCGCAGGCTTACCGTTTCACGTTTGTACTGATCCCCCAGCACAATCCCTTTCTGGTCGGTATGCCCTACATTTATATAATAATTAAATTTTTCCGACGCGCCCGATACGCTGACCGAATAATTTTGCAAAACACCGGTTTGAGTGGCAAGGTCGATCCAGTCAGTCGTCTTTCCCGCCTGAATATTTTCATAAATCACAGCCGGCGCCCAGCCTGACGGGTCATCTATTCCTTTGGCCGCATTGGTTTTCAGAATATAATTTTCCGGGCTAAGTAGCTTGGGCATCATAGCCGCTTCCGAAAAAGCAACGGAAGCGTCGAAAGTAATCACCGGCTTGCCCAGCGCCCCCTTTTTAGTAGTAACCATTATCACTCCGTTAGCAGCCTGCGATCCGTAAGCCGCCAGCGAAGTAGCATCTTTCAACACGGAAATGCTTTCGATGACGGATGGACTAATATCGCTTATGCTGCCTGTATAAACAACGCCGTCCAGGACGATCAGAGGAGCGCTGCCGCCTGTAACGGATTTCTGTCCGTGAACTACTATGTCGGGACTGCTGCCGGCAGTCGTTTCCCTCGATACGGTAATGCCGGTAATCGTACCGCGAAGCGCGTCAAACGCATTTGTACGCGGCGCTAGCGCTACAGGCGAGTTGGTCATGTTAACGGTTTGTATCGAACCGGTGAAGTTCTTCCGCTGCATGGTGCCGTAACCGACGACTACCACTTCGTCCAGTAATCTGAAGTCCTCCCGGACAATGACGTCAAGATCGGAACTTTCACCCAGCTTCATTTCCTGCGAAACATATCCGACATAGGATACAACCAGTACGGAGCCGGGAGCGGCTTCTATTGAAAACCTCCCATCGACATCGGTGATACTTCCGAGAGCGCTGTCATTTATCTTGATGTTAGCTCCGATAACCGGTTCTCCCAATTCGTCTTTCACTACGCCTGAATATTTTTTTTTTGTTTTGGGACGGGACCGGCGTTTGCTCGTTTTTCTTGCCTGCAGTCAACATGACTTGCTTATTTTCGCCAATGGCATAATTTATATCCATACCCTTGAATATTTTATCCAAGGACAGCTCTATGCTTTCGTTCGTTATCTCCACGCTGATTTGCTTGTCTAAATCAAGGGCGTCATCACTGTAAAAAAAACTGTATCCGCTGCTTTTTTCTATCTGGCGGATAACCTGTTTGATTGACGTATTATTGGCTGAAACCGTAACCTGGGCGGAGGCAGGAATCTGGTAAGCAGCTATAAAAAAGAATAATAAGCAACCTAGCGCTCTTTTTGTGTTTTTCATGTTATTCGATTTATTATGTTTATATGATATTTTTACTATCTTTGTCCTGCAAACAGGGCATAAAACAGCCTCCTGAAGAAAAATTTCCTCAATGACGTTTTATGGATTTAAGCAGTCAACCCTTTGCATACGAACGGAATAATGCTCCAACATTGTTCCGTTTTTTATCGGTAATTTATGATGTGTCCATGTTTTAGATAGGTATTAATGTGGTTATGAATTTTATTTATTTCGGATAATTACGATCGAGTCGTTTTCCAACGAATACCGGATCGGGGAAACAAAGGAAATCAGCTGTAATACACTTCCCAGATTGTTATTTTTTATGATTCCTGAAAAACGGATGTTTTTCAATTCATCGGAAGCAAAATGTATCCGGACATTATACATTCGTTCCAAAGTTTTGGTTATGTCTTCCAGTCTTTCCTGCTCGAAAGCCAGCTGATTGTTGATCCAGGAAGAGTTTTTCTCCGCATCAGGTAAAATACTCCTGATAAACAGGCCGGAGTTTTTGAAAAAAGTCAGTTTTTCACTCGGCTCCAGTATTTCCGATTGGAACGGTGAATTTATCCGGATGCTACCTTCTATTAGCGTTGCAGCGACATAATTATCGTCAGGATAAGCCTTGACATCAAAACTGGTACCCAGGGCTTCGATAGAAATATCATTCGCTTTTACAATAAAAGGCCGTGCCTTATTCTTGCTTACTTCAAAATAGGCTTCACCCTGCAGGTATACAACACGTTCCTTTTTGTTGTATGTACCGTCGTAGGTCAATGAACCGGCAGAATTAAGCCATACATCGGTGCCATCCGGCAGTTGCATTTTCGCTTTCTGTCCGGTCTCTACCTGTACTGTCGTTCTGTTGTCGCTTTGTCCCGGTTTGCTTTCGGAATAAAAATATCCCAGTCCTATACAAAGCAGCGGTATCAGTATCGAAGCGGCTATGTGCAGGTATTTTTTCCAAACGATGTGCTGTACAGGCGTCGATGAAGCGTTGGCAGGTTCAGATCGTATTTGTTCACGCAACTTTAACCAGATACGGTCTTCTACCTCTTTTTCGGGGATAGAAGCCGCCTGTTCCCATTTTTCATCATATAAGCCGGAAAGCATATCCTCGGCTTCTACCTGCATAAGCAACTCTTTCAAACGGGAAACTTCTCCATCGCTTACCTGCCTGTGGAGGAACTTTTCTATCAATATGGTTAATTCGTTTTTCATTAAATCTAGACTATACGTAATATATACATGAGAAAGGTATTTTATTAACAGCTGGATTTGAATTTAACTTAATTTAACTTTTATATTTGATGTTACAGAAAAGAAATGAGGCCAAGTAAAGCGATATAGTTTGTCAGGTGTTTGCGGATATAATCCAATGACCGCCGGATTTGCTGCGCAACATTTTCTTCCGAAACAGAAAGCCTCGCGGCTATTTCTTTGTTGCTCAAATCTTCCGTAAAGTGCAGGAAAAATATTTTTTTACGCGCTTCGGGGAGTTTGTCTATCAGCTGGAAAATCGCTTCTCTCAGAGAATTGGCATTGATAATTTCCTCTGTGGAAAGGTCTTCTTTATTCAGGTTCATTTGATGAATATGGCCTTCGTACAGATATGAAAGCACCATTTTCTCTGTTTCCCTAAAAACCTTATTTTTAGCTATAGTATAGAGGTAAGCTGAAAAATTCTTTTCGGGTATAATATCCTTCCGATGTTCCCAAACCGACAGGAAAACATTCTGGGTAATATCTTCCGCCAGAATTTTATCATAAAGCGCATCCTTTACGAAATGATAAATTTTCGCATTGTATTTTCTGAAAATGGCTTCAAAGGCATCTTCATTTCCCTGCTTTAAAGCATACAATACCTTGATATCCATAACGCAATGATAGATATATTTGGAAACAAAGGTATATAATAATCTCGATTATTTACAATAAATTTCACACCTCATCCAATATCCTTGCAATATCCTCTGCTGTGATTTTTTCAAAATCCTTTTCCAAAGGAGTAATAAATACTCCGCCCATATCGACCGAAGCGGGACTGATCAGCAGATTGGCGTCGCCTTCAGCCGAATAACAGGCGGGACGGTGCTTTTTCCGTGGAAAGATGCAGGATGTCCATTTACTGTTTCCGTACCAGGTCAGGATGTTCAACATGGGTTCGGTATCGTCCGATTGCAAGGGTAGGGCATCATAATGTTGTTGGAAACGGTCAAGTATATCCTGTTTGTTTTCTGATTCGATCCGGATAAGGTGTTCCCAACCCGGATCGTTTTCAATGGGAAGAAAACCCTTGTTGCCCGCCTGGAAATGAAAATGGTCGGGAGCGGAAGCGCCGCATTTCGGTCCGTTGTAAAACACGACATAATCGTCCAATTGTTGCGCCAAATCCAGCATGTCATCCAAACGGGACGCGATGAGTTGAGGCGTATGTTCCAATGCCGGGATCGTCAGGTGACGCGGGAAAATGGGATACGGATTGATCAATACCGTATACCGTTCTTTGAAAAGGATTCCTTTCTGTTCCGGCGGACGGTTATCATTGCAAAGGAAACACGGGCGTTCCCGGACAGATTCGGGATCGACTTTGGCTGCCGAAGAGACGATACGCGCCGGATTGAATTGTACTTTGTATACATGTCCGTGTACATCCAACGTTTTTACTTTCACCTGTTCCAGAGCTTTGTAATTGTTCCGGGCAAGTTCCCAGTTTGCCGGTTGTTCCTCAAAGAGTTGTTTTACTTTGTCAGCTACGAGTTTCGTTACACTATACCCGTGGTTATTCATATTTTGTCCCTGCGGGACTTTTTGGAATATGTCCATTATTTTATAGATAATAATCCGATTTCACCGCCGGTTGCCGTAAACAATACCTGCGTTTTGCTCAAAGGGACAACCGTATTGATGAGGGAATTTCCTACTTTATGTTTCCACAATACTTTTCCGGTCAGAGCGTCCAACGCAAAGATCAATCCGCTTTTGGTGCTGCCGAAAACAATTCCGTCTTTTTCTACCGGCATCGAAGGGGCGTGTTCATAGCCAAAACCCACATTGGACGCCCAAAGTTCCAGTGGTTGGTTGCCTTGCGTAGAATAAGAAACAATGGAATCGTTCATTGTTTTGCTATATACCCGTTCCTTGTCTTCGGAAAGGGCGATAGTTTCGCGTACCGTGGATTGAAAAGTCCGCCAAACGGTTTCGCCCGTTGCCAGGTCGATCGCCGTCATGGCTCGTTGCGGGTCGGTAATAAAAACCTTACCATTGGCCGCGACAGGCCATACGGCAGCGGGTGAAAAATGCATCCGGGTCAATCCTCCGGTCCACTTCCACAATTCTTTGCCTGTGTGCTTATTCAGGGCATACAAGGTATTGTCCCAGGCGCCGAAGATAACTTTGTCGCCTTCAATCAACGGACGGGTTTCAATATAACCTTTCACATCCGTGTAAGTCCAGAGTAGTTTACCTGTCCGGATATCGATAGCGCGGAAAGTATGGTCGCTGGCGCCGATATAAGCGACGCCGTTTTCAATCGTAACAGTTCCCAACACGGGTTCCGACGCTTGCACTACCCATAAACGACGACCGGTACGAGCATCCAAACCATAAATATTTTTATCGGCCGAACCGAAAATTACTATTCCACCGGCAGCGGCAGGTGTTCCGACTATCCGGTTATCAGACCGGATAGTCCATTGTTTTTCCCCTTTAGCCAAAGTATAGCAGGTGAACATTCCCAGGTCGTCGCCTACATACACCCTCCCGTCATAAACGACCGGGGAACTGTATATCCCTGTTCCCGTCGGGACCAGCCAATCTTTTTTTACAAGAGGATATTCTTTATTGACCGAAAAATCGGGGTATTTATCCGGAGCGCCTTGTTCGTTGTAATACTTGGTTTTCAGGGATAAAGCAGCCCATTGCCGCCGGTTTTCCCCGATGTTCTGCTCGTAGACCAAAATTGAATCCGGGGTTATATCATACACCGAATAACCTCCTGCAGGCTCTTTACCACGCAAGGTAGAACGGTTCAGGATTCCCGGAATTCCATCGTACGACAAGAAACGGTTGGAATGATAGTGCCCGCCCAAAAAAGTACGAATGTTGTAAGGTCGCACGGCGTCGGTCAGATCATACCAATTGTCCACATCGCCCGTTTGCAGAGGATAATGTGTTACTAAGATTACCGGTTGGGTTTTACCGGCTTTTTTTAATTCTTCCTGTAGCCAGCTGATGTCCTGTGGAGCAACATGGCCATCCGCCATCCGCATCAACGGGCCGGTATTGAAACCGAGAAACAGGAAGCCTTTGTATTCCATCCGGAAACGTTCGCCACCGAAAATGTCGCCGAAGGCCGTAACGCCCGATTCGCTCCATTTGGTTTCGTGATTGCCGGGAATAGCGTAGTATTTCACTTTCAATTGGTCGAGAATAGTTTTCGCTTTTTGAAGGGATTCCCGATCGCCTTCTTCCGTCACATCGCCCGTAACCAGAACAAATTCGATATCATCGCTTGCATTGATTTGATTGACAGCTCTCTGCAAATCTTCTGCGGCATCGCCGCCTTTTGTAACGTGCAAGTCGGTCAAAAGGGCAAAACGAAAGGTTGATTGAGCTTGGAGGAGGGTGAAACCCAGCATGAAAATTATGCACAGGCAACGTCTAACGACGTTAATAATGTCTTGTTTAAGTATCATATACGATATTCTTGTAATTATTTACTCATATTCAACATCAAAAGTCCAATTCCATTGGTTGTAATAAATATTTCCACCTCTCCATTCCAATTCGCCGCGTTGGAAATCCACATTGTCGCTACGCAGGAAAATTTTATTGGGGAAAAGCGGTTGAGAAAAATCACTGTTTACAATCCAGCGATAAGCATCCATTCCATTGGAATAGAAATATTTAATATTATCGTTATCGGCATAAGCGTTGACGCCGAACGATTCGTCCATCGGCACCCATCCGGTACCTTCGATGTAAAATTCACTCCAGTCGTGCAGATTTTTACTGCCGGGATGCATCATAAAACCGCTTTGCCAACGAGCAGGAATCCCATTGTAACGCGCCAGGGTCAGAAACAGCAAGGTTACTTGTCCGCAATCGCCATGTCCGTTTTCCAAAACATATTGCGGAATATTTGCAATGGTCGAATATTCCCGCGCTCCCGCCCAGGGGAAAGTAATATCCACCCATTCCCAAATCTTTTTTACTTTCCGGTAAGGATCCGTTTCATTGCCGACAATCCGTTCGGATATTGCTTTGATCGAATCGGTGAAGACAATATGGGGCGGACGTTCGGCCGTATAGGTCTTGTATAATTCGCTTTGAGTATCGTAGGACTGGGCAGTTTTTCCTTGCAGGTTAAACCATTCGGGCGCATGTTGATACGAAAATTCGATGGCAAACTTCAAAGGTTCATCTTTTTTAGCTGTTTTTTCCATATAGATTGTCCTGTGAGGGCATTGCACCGGCGCAATCACATAGTTGCTATCGTTAACCGACAACAGTTTGACATTCGACTGACGACGATTGTCTTCACGCGGATAAGGCAACCAGCACCTTACCGTTTCTCCATCGGGAACAGCATTGGGTTTTAACGTCAGTTCGTATTTCACCCGCATTTTAACCGGAGATGCCTGTGTTTTCCCGTTCTTAATCAGCGCGTAGACTATTTCCGGCAAATGTGTTTCTAAAACGGATACTTTCCCTTCGGAAGGTTTATCGATCTCTGCCTTACGGTTCAGTGCGTCTTTGTCCAAACGAAACAAATTGGACGCCGCACGATCGAAATACCATTTTTGACCGTCTATTATTTTATATTCCAATGCCTTGGAATTCTCCCATTTCACCAGCATTTCGTCGTCGACATCGGGATAGTATTTTTTAATGTATTCTATGACCGATTCCGTGTCTTTATTGAAATCTATACGAATGCGGTGCATAACGTCTTTCCGGACATTCAAGTCATAAATAGAATCGGCAGGTAAATCATTTTCCGCGAGATATAAATCAATCAAATGAGTCGCTTTTGTAAAATTGCCTGCATCCTCTTCTGCGTCAATCTGCGCCCTGCTCACTTTCCCCGATTGTGGTGAACAGGCATATAGCAACGCTGAGAACACTAAAATTGAAAAATGTTTCATTGCTTTATTCATTAATTACCTGATTCAACCTCGTTGTTACACTCTTTTTCCCCAGATAAAATGCCTTTGCCTTTATTTGCCCGGCATTGCAGGTAACCGGTTTTGTCCATACGACGGAATTTTCCGTCGGTTCGCTACCGTCGGTCGTATAACGAATGACTGCGCCGGGAATGGCGGAATTGGCATACAACAAATTATCTTTCAGGATAATGCCGGGTTGCGAAACTCTGAAATTCACACCGGATTTCGACAGACGAGGCAATTCATAATAAGCGATTTTAGCATTGTATTCCCGTTTGGCCGATTCATATTGTTGTTCGTTGTAGGGATTTGACCATTCCGGTTGGATATTCCATGCCCGCTCAATTAAACCGAACATTTTTGGGAAGAAACAATATTGTACTTGCTCGAAATTCCGGATCGCTTCCGACCAAAGCTGACCTTGCAAACCTCTGATCTGAATATTTGCACCGTTATTCAAAGGAACTTTCCCCTTGGAAACGGTATTCATATCGAAAGGCAAGCCGTTCAAACCACAATGCACCGATTTGTAAATATCGTAAGGCAGTATATCGAACGAGTTGTATTCGTTCACAAAACCGCCCCAATGTAAGCCCGGTTCGCTCTGATGCCGGCTGTAAGACATATCCATATACAAATTGGTCACATTGCAAAGAATTACAGGAAAGCCGGCATTGGCCAATTTATAAGGTAGTTCATCGCCTTTCCATGCAGGCAAGGTATTCCAGCAATAGCTGAGGATATTGCTATTTGTAAATTTGGGATTGGGTGTGCCTCCGTGCGTCGCTACTTCTTCCCAACCGGCCGGTTGCATATTCCGTTTTGATAGCATCGGTAATACCTGTTCCAGGAAATAATCTTTCAATTCGCGGATTTCCGTCATGTTATGGACTTTCATAAAGTCCCGGCAAATACCGGATCCTTCCCATGCGCCTTTGGGTACTTCGTCGCCGCCGATGTGGAAAACCGTTAATTTCAATCCGGCCTCGTCGTACATTTTGTCGATTTCATCAATCACTTTTTCCACAAAACGGTAGGTAGACGGCAGGGCGACATTAATCACATTGTCCGTAAAATTCTGAGCGGAAACGTATCTGGAAGTGTCGGCAAAATCAATCAAAAGATATTCTTCCGCTTTTTGCTTATCCGAATGAATGTATTTGTTGTAACGGACGTTCATCGCCTTGATAGCGGCACGCGAATGGCCGGGCATATCCACTTCGGGAATCACCCGGATATGGCGCCGGTTTGCATATTTCAGGATTTCGATAAAATCGTTCCGTGAATAATAGCCGTTGGCAAGCGTGGTCGTGTCGGAAGCATCCCAACCCCAGGCAAAAGCGGGATACAGGCAGGTAGATTCGTCTAAAGTGTGTCCGCGGCGCGAACCGGTACCGGTCAATTCTTCCAGTCCGGGAATTTCGAGCCGCCAGGCTTCGTCGTCGGTCAAATGCCAATGCAATACATTTATTTTGTACATGGCCAGCCAATCCATTAATTTTAGTATATTTTCTTTCGAGGTGAAATTGCGGGAAACATCCAACATAATGCCGCGATGGCTTAGATCAGCATAGTCCCGGATCAGCATATTGTCCATTTGAGTGGGCAAATCGCCTGTGTTACCCAGAATATTCAGCAAAGTCATGCAGCCGTCGAACAAGCCATGATTATCTATTCCGTTGATTTCTATTTTGTTATCCAGAATTGAAATTTCGTAGTACTCGGGAATATACTCCCTCCCGGTCTGGGAATTTTTTAGTTCAATCAAAGTCTCGCCGTCGCCCGAAACCGTACAACCGAAAAGCGAAATCAATTTTTCTTTCAGCAGCGAGGCTTCATTTTCGTAAAGTGAATCGTATTTGAAT
Source organism: Dysgonamonadaceae bacterium (assembly GCA_031267385.1). Classification (GTDB taxonomy): domain Bacteria; phylum Bacteroidota; class Bacteroidia; order Bacteroidales; family Azobacteroidaceae; genus BNXB01. The sequence goes on from JAIRZF010000143.1 coordinate 10,508, forward strand.
TGAATGTTTTTAGAAAAGATGAAGTGGCCTCCGGTTTTTTCTACGTTTTTAATAGATGGAAAGATAGCCGTCTCGTCCAATGTTGTCGGATCGTTGAAAAGCGCATTTTGTTCGTACATGTATTTCCCATCGGGATAAGGCAATTCCTGAGCCGACGGGCGTGTCCATTGGTATGCCAGTGTGAACGGAACAACGTTGACCGGAATGTTTTGAACAGACTGCTCGTTTCCATTTTTGTCCGACAAAACAATGTATGCGCCCTGAGGTGCAGCCGATTCTTTGATGATACCGCCCCGGCAACGGAACGTAAATTTCAGCGTATCACCTGCAACCAATGATTGGTATTGATTTGTGGGATACATCCTGAAATAAGTGGATTGGATACGTTCGACTTTCAAGGGCGATCCTTCCGGAAGAAGGGCAGTCCCGGCCGAAATTTGATTGTAGTAAATGATCCAATTTCCGTCCAAAGCTTTTTCGCCGGAATTGACGAGAAAGAATGTGTTTTCGTAATAGCCCGGTTCTATCCCGTTAGCGCCCATTTCCCAGATCAGGGATACGGGCGGCGTCGTTACTTTTCCTGTGCTGCAACCGGCCAACAGCGCTATACATAAGCTGAATAGTTCTATTTTTTTCATTTTATTTATACAAAAAATATTGTTTTGCTCTTTTCTTAAAATGATCCACATCCTGATTCCAAATATCCCAGATGGATTCTACCGTAAATGTTTGGGAAAAAGTTTCCCGTACTTTTGATGTTCCGCAAACTTTATCAAACATGTTTAGGCGCGAGGGATCGCATAATTCAAATACATTTTTATCCGGATGCAATTTATGACATTCCTGCATGACATAAAACTGAATTAATGTCAACGGGACTTTTTTGTAATCCGTGATATGAGGTTGAACGCCATGCAGATAAACATCTTTCTGTGCGCCGTAATAGGGTTTATAATGGATGGGGCGGAATTGCACGCCCGGAAGATTCAGGTTGTTCAGGTTGGCTGTCAATTTTTCGGCGTCAATCCATTGAGCGGCAAAAAGTTCAAACGGCAAAGTATAACCTACGCCAATGTTAAATGAATACAATTCGCCCAATATACCGGACATGGCATAAAAATAAGCCGTATTGGGGTGGGGTACATGCGGCGAAGAAATCACCCAGGGTAAACCGGTGGCTTCGAAATTCATTTTCCGTTTCCAGCCTTTCATTTTAACCACCGTCAGTTTACATTTCACCTGATTGGCTAACAATCCTTCTTCGTTTAAAAACGCGGCCAATTCTCCAACCGTAAAACCGTGTACATAAGTAATTGGAAATTGGCTGACTAACGATACTAACTGCGGTTCAACATTCGGTTGTCCTTCGAAGCGGTTTCCTCCCAGCGGATTGGGACGGTCAATGACCATAAATTCGATGTTGTTTTCGGCGGCGGCTTCCATGGCCAAACCCATCGTACTGATATAGGTGTAGGAACGGCAGCCGATGTCTTGCATATCGTATACCAACACTTCTATTCCCTGCAATATTTCGGGAGAAGGTTTTTTGTTTTTACCGTATAAACTGTAAACGGGTAGGCCGGTGCGGGCGTCTTTGGTATTGCCGAATTCTTCCCCGGCGGTAGCATCGCCCCGGATACCGTGTTCGGGACTGTATAAGGCGGCCAATTCTATGTTAGGCGCTTCAAAAAGGATGTCAATGGTCGATTTCAACCGGCTGTCTACTCCTGTCGGGTTGGTAATCAGGCCGATTCGTTTCCCCTCCAGTAGTTTGAATCGATTATCCCGTAAGACTTCGATACCGGGCTTCACCTGGGCCGAAAGCCCGGTAAAAACACAGATTACAGCAATGAATATTAAAATTTTTCTCATGGTTATCTATCATTTTCGTTGATAAACTTTTACATAATCAATATCATGGTATTGAGGGAAAACGGTGGTTTCATCGGGATTGCCCGGCCAACTTCCTCCAATCGCCGTATTAAGTATTAAAAAGTGAGGGGCATGAGGAATACCTTCGGTGCTGGTGTAAACTAATTTTCCGTCAATATACCATTTAATGGCGTCAGGTTCCCATTCCAGGACAAAAATATGAAAATCATCGGCAAAAGAAAAATCAGCTACATATTTACCGGCGGCAGCTTTCTTTTTGCCATCGAATGAGTAATAATGATAGGTTGCATAAAAAACATTCGACTCGTGTCCTAAAAATTCCATCATATCTATTTCGGTGTACCAGGGACGAAATTCGGGAATAGATGCTTCTTTCCCTTCTTCGACCGCCTTTTGCATGGTATATTCCATTATCCAATCGCGATTTTGCGGATAGAGCCAATAGGCAGGCCAAAGACCTTGACCAACAGGAAGTTTACCCCGTATTTCAATTCTGCCATAAGTAATGGCAAGCTTATCTTTTGTATCGAGACGTCCGCTGGTATAATGCTTATCACCGTAATCTCGTTGACTACTTCTGATTCGCAAATTTCCATTCTCAACATACACTTCATCGGGAATGTAGTATTGCAATTCATTGTGTTTGCTAGTTTCCCGCGTTAAGATGTTCCATTTATCAGGGTTTACTTTATTACCATTAAATTCATCACTCCAAATCAGTGTCGATTCTTTTTTATCTGTATTTTTAGAAAAAACCATTTGATTGTTACCACTATAAAGACAACTTAAAAATACCGTTAAAAGGATTGAAGTTTGTTTCATGATCTTTTATTCTTATTGCGATTGTTTATTTTCCAAAATTTTCATTACTTCGTCGAAATTAGATATATAGCGTTTATCCTGCTCAATACGAAAGACTTCGTATTCGTGTTCGGCTTTGCCGATTGCCTGTTCGTGCGAGATTTTTCCGGCATTGGGCAAAATATCCAGACTGTTCGATTCCAAAAATTTGTTGGTTCGTTCTATCCAGTCGGTCATTCGGAGGGCAACATGGCGACGAGCCTGAAATTCGGCTAAGTCCAGATAGGCATTAACTAACAAATTCAGATCTTTAAGTTCGTCTTCCGACAAATAATTTTTAGCAATTCGGACGTCGTTTTTTATAATTTTGCCTTTAGGCGCATTTTTCCATGTCGACAATCCCATGTTCCGTTCGTTGCTGTTGGCTCGCGAATGAATGCGGAAACGGGTCGCCTGACGGGAATTTACCCTGTAGCCGACTGCGATAATGGCGTCAAGATTATAGAAATCCGTAGAACGCCTGACGTTGCGCCCTCCTTCGTTTTGAACTATTTCCATTTTGGAAACAGTTGAATTTTCCACCAGTTCGCCACTCTCGAAAATATTTTTCAAGTGCTTGCTAATAGCGGGAATTTCCACGCCAAATAGTTCTGACATGGCTTTTTGCGTGAGCCAAAAACTCTCATTTTGAAAAACGACATTGACTGTTACTTTTCCTTGTTCGGTTTGATAAAGAATGATTTGATTTTCCATTTTGTAGCAAATGAATTAATTTTCAAAAGCGATTTTTATATTTTTTGTATTCCTATTCCGGGTAAATCATTTAAGGTAAGTTTCCCGTTGACAACGGTAGTACCTTTGTAAATATCGTTACTAATCAATAAATTGCCGTCCAGATCGGCGAAATCCACAGCAGGCGAAATCTGGGACGCCGCCGAGATTGCACAGGAAGTTTCCGTCATACAGCCGATCATTACCTGCATATTTGCCGCACGGGCAACCGTCAGGATTTTCCAGGCCTCGCGCATGCCGGTACATTTCATCAGCTTGATATTCACTCCTGTAAATGCGCCTTTCAATCGGGGTATATCCGTTAATCGCTGGAAAGATTCGTCGGCAAAAACCGGTAGCGGACTGCGTTCCGTCACCCAGGCAATATCATCCAATTTATGTTTGGACATTGGTTGTTCGATTAAAACAATCCCTTTCTCTTTCAACCAATAAATCATGTCCAGGGCATAATGTTTATCTCTCCAACCCTGATTGGCGTCAATGGCAATAGGTTTATCCGTTACGGTGCGGATGGCTTCAATCATCTCTTTGTCATTATCACGCCCCAGCTTGACTTTCAGTATATTATACTTAGGTGCATCTTCCTTTGTTTTTTGAATAACTACTTCTTTCGTATCAATCCCGATAGTAAAAGTGGTTGAAGGGGCTTTGCTCTTATCCAGTCCCCAGATTTTGTACCAGGGTTGTCCCACGATTTTCCCGACCAAATCATGTAAAGCGATATCAATTGACGCTTTAGCGGCCGTGTTATTTTCCGTTATTTTATCAATATAAGTTAAAATATCTTCCATTTCAAAAGGACTTGCAAATGAACTCAGGTCAACTTTTTTCAAAAATTCGACGACCGAGGCCTGTGTTTCTCCCAGATAAGGCGGCAAAGAGGCTTCGCCATAACCGGTGATTCCATCGTATTCGATTTCCGTCAACACCACCGGAGTGGTTGTACGGGAAGAATTGGCAATCGTAAACACATGCCGTAACTGCAAATCGTAGGAATGGAACGTAAGTTTCATTTTCCCTTTGCCCGGTGAAGCTTTACTATTTGTATTGTTCCGGGTGAATCCGTTGAAAGGCAAAGCGGTAAATAAAGCCGCTGCTGCCGTTGTTTTAAAAAAATGTCGTCGTTCCATACTATTCCTGAGTTTGAAAAAGTGCATGATTACCAATATCCCAAATCCCCTCTGTACCTACGGCTCCGATGATTCGGGCCGCCCGTATCAATTCTTCCGTATTATTTTTGTCATAGTGAGGCTTAGACGGATCAAGACTGTTGATCCTGACAAATCCGGAGGCGTGGATGAATTCCTTGTTGCCGGTATAAATAGCCACGTGACGTACACGTTCTTTTTTCCCTTCGCCGGCTTTCTTACCGAAAAACAGCAGGTCGCCGGGGCGGAGATTGTCATAACCCTGGCTGATATCTACCGGCTTGCCTGTTTTGGCTTGTTGCGAGGCGTCGCGCTGCAACATGACGCCGTGTTTCAGGAAGACGGTTTTGGAAAACCCGCTGCAATCCATCCCTTTTACCGACGTGCCGCCCCATACGTAAGGTATTCCTTTCAGTAAGAGGGCTTCCCGTATGATGCTTTTTTCGGTCAATGAAACGGAAGACAGCCATTCGTCGTACATCCGGCTTTGCGCTTTCGCTACGTATGCCTGTCGACCGTCGGGATAAGAAACACGATAAAAATTCCCATTTTCGCTTTCATATTTTAACAGGTTGCCGAATACCAGATCGGAAACACGTTGCTTGTGTTCATCCGGCGTTTCGTAGGCAAAACCGTAATCGCCGGTAAAAATGATTTTTCGTGCGTTTGTCCATTGATTGAAAGTTTCCTTATTCATCTGTACGAAAACACCTTTTTCCAGCCATGCCACATAGCCTTCAGGCGTTTTTACACGGTACCATTTATCGTGTTGCAACACCTTCAGCGGCATACCCAGCAGGAGTTGGGTTCCCATTTCAGCGCCATAATCGCCTTTCATGCGAAGATCGGCTACCGATACGTTGATTATGCCGTAAAGTTCGTCGCCCAAAGATTTGTCCGGTAACAGGACAATACGATCAAGCGCTTCGGGATTTTCTTTCCTGATTGTCTCCATCAATTCCGTTTTGGCTTCAGGTACGGAAGTGAAACCTTCAACCAGAAAGTCGCCGTTTTCTTCCCGGACGGTAATTTCATATACATTGTCGCGCCGGTCGGGGACATGCCGCATCCGGACGCTATCGACCAAAGCTTCCACAGACGGAAATGCCGGCGACGTTTGTTTGGGACTACAAGATGATATGACCGGCGCCAACCAGGCGAGAAGAATAAGTTTAACTGTAGGCGTAGATAAAGTAAGCATTTAACAAAGTTAATTAAAAATTATCAATCTGTCGTATTATTTTGTTCTTTTATTCGCTGAACATAAATTCCAATAAATTTCGCATCAGTTGATCCCTGCCGGACTCGTCCCGGATGGTTTCAAAGGGGAATCCGAGTACACAGGTCTTATAATCCCCGGAATAAGCCACCCCGGCGCTCAAAAGGTTTTCATCATACCGGAAAACGGTATGGCTATCTTCTCCGGAAGGTTCGATGGCGTCGGATGATTCCACGGCATAAAAATCCGGATTGAGACGATTGTGGAATTGATATTCGCCTTTCAGTTGTGGAAACGGCGAGGAAACGCTTTTTACTCGTCCCGTTACCGCCGCATGTCCCGTCCTCCATTTGTATTTCAAAACAGTTTGAGCAAACTGTTTGTCCGACTCTTTCACCCATGGGTTGTCCCATAAATCGGAGCCAACATAAGACCCGCTGACGAACACATTTCCTCCCTGCAGGCAATAATCGGTTATTCGGGTTTGCAAATCGTCCGGGAAAGCCTTGAAGCGCGGCGGGAAAGCGCCTCGTCCTGTTTGCGTCTGTTTTTGTTTTCCGAGGATCAAATCAACCAATTGGTAATCGTTCATCGTAATTTTTCCGTTCATAACGGCGTCTGAAGAGGTTGAAACAAAAGAATAACCGGCAGCGACAATAGATTTTCCATGCACAAACGGATAGTCGAAAGTGTTCCCGGCAACGGCGGTCGTTTCGTAGTCGGCATTGCTGGCGCCGAACCCTGTGGCGTCGTTATCCGTCCATGGTATTTTCCGTCGGAATTCGTATTGACTTCCGATGTAATTGGTCTGAATACCATCCGGCACGCCGTGATCCAGGAAATCCAGGAATCCGGCAATACTATCACGTGAAGAAAAACTGTCGGGCGCTGAAATACGCGAAAAGCCATTGACAACCAACACAACGCCTTTTTCATTTGTCTTCCGGCATACGGACAAAATTTCGGAAGGGAATCCTTCTCCGCCCTCGTTCACGGCTGCAACCCGGAATCGATAAATTTTATCCTTTTCTATCGTAACATCCAGTTGAGTATCCGTCACGATTTTCCCATTATCGAAATCATTTTCACCAATAGCTGTATAGATCCTATATTCGGCAGGTACGGCTGTCGGTTCCGCCGGATCGTTTACCGCTTGCCATTCCAAATGCACCCGGGTTTCTCCGGAGAAAGAGGCTCCGAACGATTTTACCGGTAATGGAGCTACGACATATTCCTGTTTGTATTGGTAAGCGATGAATTTCAGAAAGCCCTTGTAAATAGCGCGGCTCACGGTAAAACGGAAATTAGGGTCAAGTCCGTAACGCATATCGGCGAAATTCTGATGTGAAAGCAGTTCGAGCAGCATAGTCGGCGCTTCCGGCAAACGGGCTTCGCTGTACGAACGGTTCCAGATCTGACGGCGTGTCCATTCGGGTTCGTATTGTGTGCGTATGTCCGCTACAATCTCGTCCATCACGGTCGAAACCAGGTCGCGAGAAAGGATACGAGGTTTCCCGTTGGCAAACTTTTCACGGTTATGATGTGTCATACAGATTCCCAATGTGCCGATAATAGAATCGTTGTAAGTTGTTCCGGCGTCCGTGTGGAAAGCGAGTACCGCATCGATGGGAACATGTGAGCGAACCAGGTGATTGACCCACAGACCACGGCTTTGGTAATCGTCGGTATAGTCGCGTGCGCCTTTAGTGTACCGGTAAATACTGTCCGACATTCCCGCCCACTGCAACCAGTAACGGGAACCTTCCGCATAACGGGAGCGTCCGCTGGGTTCGAGCGGTTCGCCTCTGGCGATATTACCCATTCCGCCGCCTATTTTTATGGCGTCAGCGGTGACGATTCGTTTTTTGTCGCGACTTTGATTGGAGAGGACAATTTTACAGCGGTCGTTACATCCCTTGTCGAAATCAAAGAAACCCAGGAAAATCCAGGTTCCGCCTCCCATGGTTTGGTTGACGGTAAATTCGGTTTTTCCACCCGTATGATAAACGGTATAACGTGCATCCTTAGCACTATTTTTCAAACTTGCATAAGAAATATAGACTCCGTACCGTCCTTTTTCAGGAATATCCGGCAACCAGGTACAAACGCTTTCTTCTCCTTTAGTAATGGTTTTGACCTGGCGGTAAGTCCCGTCGAGGAACGGGTTTTCGAGGTCGGCATAAGCAGCCTTCAAATGAGCGAATCCCGGACTTTCTCCTGCAGCCCATGATTCGGCGCCCGAAATTTCGGTATAAGACGATTGCAAAGAAGAACGATCGTTATCGACAATCACTTCGTGGCGCTGCATATCCCGTTCACGGGGAACCAGTACGTTAGCTCCGGCTTTTTCGAGCATCGGGATAATATAGGGCAACACAAAACTTTGTGGAAACAAATCTTCCACCGTTTGAAAAAGACGCGCCCGTTGCCATTCCCAACGGTTCTTTTCTCCATCGTAATACCAGCCATGACTATGCCAGAGGGCAATATGCCTGTTCTGCAAGCCTTTCGTTATCGGGTAGGGGAGGGAAGTCTCTCTTTTGAGCGGAAAATCCGTAGGAATAGCATACCGTTCTTTACGGTTCAGCGGAATGTAATCTTCTATTTTATAACCATCGGAATAGAGTTCGATTTTAATATTTTTAATGGTATTGAAATTATCGGGCAACAGCGATTTTATTTTTGAATAGATCGTGTCCGTTAAGGTTTGATCGAAACGACCGTAGGAAAGGTATTCATTGGCGAACAGTTGCAGTCGTTTTTTTTCAAAGGAGACGGAGTCGATCTTAATTTCCCGGACGGAAATTTGTCGGCGAATACAGTCCGTCAGGTAAGTTCCGGTAGCGCTTAGAAATTTTTCCGTAGCATCCTGTGCCGGTGCTTCCGTCTGTCTTGTCTTTCCCGTTTTTTCCATGACCGAAAGATAAAAACTCAAGCTTGCAGTTCCATCCATAGTCGGTTCGTTCGTTGAATAATCGCCCGGATCGTCATGATAAACGGCTATTCCCGATTGGAACGGAGCATAAGGATCGTCGTATTTCAGATGAATACCGCGTAAATTCTCATAAATGGAACGATACACCGGACCGTCCGTTAATCCGCCGTAGGGGATGTCGTGCATCAATTCCGATACAAAAGAATGTGTACGGACAGGAGAATCTCCGGTTT
>JAIRZF010000177.1 GCA_031267385.1 Dysgonamonadaceae bacterium
CCCGTTCGGCATACGGGAGGTCTTCGTCGACAATCGTCCGGAAGCAGACTTCGGCGCTGTCGGGCAGGTTCGTTTGGATGAAGCAAAGCCCCAGCGTGTTCAGGGCTGCGGCGCGACCGCGGCGATGCCAGTAGGAAACGGGCAGGCGAACGGCTTTTTTCAGATGAGCGGCCGCCGTTTCGTACTCCCGGAACCAGTAGAAAATGTCGCCCATTGCCTGATAGATGTCCACCTTGTCGGGGAACGCCCCGTCGGGTAGGCTTTCGAGCAGCGGCTCGATTTTTTTATAGAGGGTGAAACTCGCCTCATAGTTTTGCATCTCGAAATACCTGTTGGCCAGCGAATGAAGACAGGTAACCTGCAGCTCGACATGCTGGATACGCTCCGCCCTTTCCGCCAGTTCATGATAGAGTTCAAAGATTGTTCTCTCGTAGAGATGAACGTATTTATACCTGTAAATATGAATGAAAAAGAAATCGACGAGCTGTTCCAGCTTCCTGTCCCGATACCGGACGGCGTAGTCTTTCAGGCTGTGCCATGCGGCGACTTCTTCTTCTTCGGACCAGGGTACGGATTCGATCCGGTTCAGGAAATTGCGCAGGCTGTCACACGCTTCCGCATACGGTTTGTTCGGCAGCGACCGGCGCCATTCTTCGGTTCCGGCTTCGCGGTTCTGCGCGGACAGGGAAGCCGCAAGCAGGGTCGCCGCAAAACAGAGGATAACGGGGATTTTCCTCATCCGCGGGATGACTGTCCCGCCACGATTCCGGTGATGGCAGCGCGCTTCGTTGCACAGATGTTTGAATTTAATTTTCCGTAAGTCCATGATACTAAAGAATGAAAAATTAGTTCTATCGGGGGTGTTGTTATCTTTACCGGGGGGCAATGCCCATTGTCAGCGCTTTTATTTTGACTGTAAAAATACACATTATTTTTAAATAACAACGGATAACCGAAAAAATTACTCATTGCAAACGTATGAATAATTTATTGTACCTTTGCAAAAATATTTTTGAATTATGCAAGAATCAATTACCATACGGAATTTCGGTCCCATTAAGGATATAAGTATTGAAAACATACGCCCGCTTACCATTTTTACCGGCGAATCGGGTAGCGGGAAAAGTACGATTTTAAAAGTTATCGTGCTGTTTCGCTGGATATATAAAATGCTTAATATCCGCTCATATCTGAAATATGCCCACATATCGCAGTCTCCGTTCAATTTTGAGTTTAAATCATACTTGAATAACAATGGATTTTCAGACTATCTATACCCCAATTCGGAAATTATTTACCAAAAAGGTAAAACAAAAATCTATTACAGGAATAAACTTGGATTCTCCTCAACAGTGCCACAGGAGGAATTGAGCTTGGAAAAAATGTGTTTTGTTTCCGACAAAAGAAACCTGATACCGGACATTCTTGCAGGATACAAAACGGATATGAGTTTCTTTTTGAATGAAACGTTCAATGATTTCAGAAACAGCGAGGAATATATAAAGGAACTGAACATTGATTATTTAGGCGTTAAGTATTCGTCTGAAAAGACAAGTTCGGGTATTAAATACTACATCCTCGGCAATCAGAGTAAGTACAAAATCAAGCTGGAAGATGCTTCTTCCGGTACTCAGACATTAGTCCCCCTGTCCGTAATTATTGAATATTTTTCAAAACATTACGACTTCAGCAGCCGTTTCAATAAAATTATTTTTGATTACTTGTCAAGAAACGACAGTTTGAAAGATTTTAAGGCAACTCAAAATATTGGCGACATCCGATACAAAAACATTCATATCCACATCGAAGAACCCGAACTGAGCTTATATCCCGAAAGTCAGCGAAAGCTGATAAACTTTATTGTAAATCGCTGTTTTGTTGAACCGCATAACGGTTATGAGATGACCGTCATGCTGGCAACCCACAGCCCATATATTACCAACCATTTGAATTTATTGATTAAGGCAGGCGAGAAGGAAAAATTGATTGAGGGCGCAAAACTGGCTTATGAAAATTTGTCGGTATATCAGGTGGAAGACGGAAAAATCAATGATTTTTAATAAACAAGATCACGCCCCAACCGGTATTACTGCGACTATCGCATTCAATCGCCTGTCTACACTTGCTTTGCGAGGTTTTAAATTATCCAATCCGGATATTGAATTTTATGGCTTTGAATTATGGGAATTTTCAGGAAGTCAATTCTATTTGATAAATCATCAAATTTGAAATCTATTGCAGAATAATTAACCGACCTTCCTTCGCTGGCGCGGACTTGCAGTCCGTGCCAACCGGTATCCGGCAAAACGGCACGGGCTACAAGCCCGCGCCAGCAGGATGGATTGCTTCGTTCCCAGGAAAGAGGGAAATATTTTTTCTTTATGACCTACCCTCCTGTCTTTTTCATGTGTATACTAATAGAAAGGTGAAAAAAATCATTGATTTATTCATCAGGACTTATAATTTATAATCTATTTTACACAAAATGAACGACCAGATAATTCATCATATCATCAATTTTTTATCCCGGAAAGAAACTCCTGAGGATATCAGGCAGTTAAAAGAATGGTTGGATACGGATCCGGTTCATCATGAAGAACTCAGGAAATGGCTTGTGCTTTGGGACGCCACAGATATGGTGGAAAATACGGATAAATATCATCAGGATGATGCTTACCGGCGTTTTATGTTTCGTCTGAAAAGGGATGCTTCCGTTGATTCGGTTTCCGGTAAAGACAGAAGAAGGCTATATATAAATAATGTGCGTAAAATCGTTGCCGTTTTTATAGTCAGTTTCTCATTAGGCGTTTTTTCGCATGTTTATTTCGCAGGAAAAATGCCGGCAGATGTGGCCTATATCGAAAATATCGTACCGTTAGGCTCTAAATCGGAAATTAAACTGCCCGACGGAAGTATTGTATGGTTAAATGCCGGCAGCGCCTTACGTTACCCGGCCGATTACGGAAAGACTTCACGCGATATATATCTTGAAGGAGAAGGTTATTTCAAGGTAGCCCGACAGGAGAAAAAGACGTTTACGGTTCATACGGCGGCCATGAAAATAAAAGCATTGGGTACCGAATTTAATGTTAAAGCATATCCGGGCGAGGTTGCCGAAACGATGTTGATAGAAGGAGAAATACTTGTAGATAAAGGTGAAGGAGAAACAGTGATCCAACATCCCGTAGTGTTGAAGCCGGGTCAAAAATTTTCTGCCGGCAAATCGAAGGAGAAAGCAAACGAAGAGATGGATACAACTGCCGGCCGGCAAAAAACGGCAGTTATACCATCGCCCGTTATACGACAGTTGACGCCTGCCGTGACCAAAGCCGAAGCGTCGTGGAAAGAACGAAACTGGAGGATTGAGAGCGAGGAATTGCAAAGCCTGGTCATAAAAATGGAACGCCGCTACGACGTGAAATTCGAGATCGAAGAATCGTTGAAAAAATACCGCTTTACCGGGACAATAAAAGATGAATCCTTAGAACAGGTATTGATGGCCATGCAATTAACTTCACCAATATTGTTTGAAGTCCAGGGGAAGAAAGTTTCTATCTACATGGACAATAAAAAAAGTAAACTGAATAATTAACCTAAAAAACAGTATGCCTATGACAAAAAACCGGATACGAAAATGAAAAAAGCAGGATGTAAGAAAACATCCTGCACATGAGAAAAAAATGAACCGACATCTTTTACCTTCCACAGCAGAGAGATTGAAAGTTCAATTAATTCACATATTAAATGCAAATATAATGAAAAACCTGGAAATTAACCTGTGTCCACAAAAAAAGAAAAAGTGGATACATCAATTGATTAGAAGTATGAAATTAATGTTAGTGTTTTTATTCATGACTATATTTACTGTACAAGCTAAAATCTTTTCACAAAAATATTCCGTATCAGCTAACAATGTACAGTTAAGAGATGTTTTACGGAGCATTGAGGATCAGGGCGATTATCGCTTCTTCTTTAGCGACGATGTCGCAGACCTTAACCAGAACATAAAGATAAATGTAAACGGCGCCACGATAGAACAGTTATTATCCGGCATATTGCCTCCCCGCGGATTATCTTATGAGATATTAGATAACAATCTGATCGTCATCAGTCCCTATGCCTCTGTTTCCGAAAAGACGCAAGACATAACAATTTCGGGTGCGATTACCGATACAAATGGTGAATCTATGCCTGGTGTAAATATTATAATTAAAGGATCGTTGACCGGGGTCACCTCTGATGTTAACGGCAAATACAACATTCGTGTACCGGATAAAAATGCAGCGCTGATTTTTTCGTTCATCGGTTTTATTTCGCAAGAAATAGCGGTCGGAAATCAGCAGGTGATCAATGTGATTATGGCTGAAGAAACCCGGTCGCTTGATGAGGTGGTGGTCGTGGGATACGGTTCCCAACGGAAGAGCGATTTGACCGGTTCGATTGCTTCGGTCAAAGGAGACGACCTTATGCAGTTGCCCACTATGCGTACCGATCAGGCTTTACAGGGACGCGCCACCGGCGTATCCGTACAGCAGACCGACGGCGCTCCGGGAGGTAACGTGATGATCCGTATCCGTGGAGGCAATTCGATCTCCGGAGGGAATAACGCCTTGATTGTTGTAGACGGTATGCAGAGCGGCGATATATCCGTCCTGAACCCTAACGATATCGAATCGGTAGAAGTATTGAAAGATGCTTCCGCCACTGCCATTTATGGTGCACGCGGAGCAAACGGGGTTATTTTGATAACAACCAAAAGAGGAGCAAGGGGGAAACCTGTTTTTGATTATAATTACAGCATAGGTTCCCAGAATTTGAGTAAAAAAATCGATTTGATGGGCGCTGCGGATTATGCCCGTAAAGCAAATGTGTATGCAGCAACCCAAACCGGTACTTTCGGCAAGCCGGTTACTCCGTCCATTCCTTTTACCGATGCGGATATTTCTGCCATAGAACGAGGTAGCGGAACAGATTGGCAGGACGAAATCTATCGTCCGGGATTGCTCCAAAGTCATCTTATTTCAATGAGCGGAGGAAGCGATAATATCAGATACTTTGTTTCGGGAGGATATTTAGATCAGGAAGGTATAGTGATTAATACCGATTATGAACGATACAATTTAAGAACCAATCTTGATCTGAAAATGACTTCCTGGTTAGACGCCGGAGTGAGTATGAATTTCATAAAGTCTACCGGGAATATACCTCCGGTAGGAGAAGGAACCCGCTATGTGGATATTACGGGACAAGTGATCAATTCCATTCTCCGGTTCGATCCGATTACTCCGGTGTATGATGAATTTGGCGAATACCATACAAGACCTGTCAGCGCCCCTACCACCGGTATCAATTATGCGGATGTATATATCTGGAATCCGGTAGCGACGGCTTATGAGACGAAGATAGAAAAAAACAATGTCATCCAGGATGTAAACGGATTCTTTGATATTAACATCATAAAAGGATTGACCTTCAGAATAACAGGATCTGCCTCGATAAGCAACAGTGATGAAATGAGGTATTACGGAATGAAGACAATGCCGGGTGCAGCAGTCAATGGCTCAGGGTCAGTAGAAAGCAGCCAGAGTCAGTTTTTCCAAAATTCTAATATCCTTACATATAACAATACCTTCGGGGATCATAAAATCACCCTGACCGGTGTAGGCGAACAACAACTTTCAAAGTATAAAATGATTTCCAGTATTTCCGCCCAGGGATTTTCCAGTGACATCACCAATATTCATGACCTGAGCAGTGCAGCGCAAATTAATTCAAGATCCAATGATTTCACAAAAAGAGCGTTAAATTCATGGCTGGGACGGGTTAATTATGCTTTTAAGGACCGGTATATACTTACGGCAAGTATCAGGGCAGACGGATCATCCGTTTTCGGAGACGATAATAAGTGGGGTTATTTTCCTTCTGCCTCTGTTGCGTGGAGAGCCGCTGAAGAAAGCTTTCTGAAAGATATAGATTGGCTTTCCAATCTGAAACTCAGGGGAAGTTACGGGCAGACCGGGAATCAGGCCATTTCGCCTTACCAATCTTTGCCTATCCTTAATTCAGGAAGGGATTATCCCTACTTTGGGGGAGATACCAGAGATGTGGGATACATGATATCTACCTCCGCTAATCCCGGATTAAAGTGGGAAGCAACTACACAGACTGATATTGGCCTTGATCTGGGATTTTTTAATCAGCGTTTAACTTTTGCCGTAGACCTGTACAAAAAAACAACGAAAGATCTGCTGATGAGTAAAGACGTACCGCGCTATACCGGTTTTACTTCCGCATTGTATAATGTAGGTTCTATCGAAAATAAAGGGTTCGAACTATCCGTTGAAGCTACCCCGGTAACCACAAGGGATATTCTATGGACTTCCGAATTTAATCTCTCATCCAACAAGAATAAAATACTCAAATTGGCGTCGGATGTTCCGTTGAACGTAAGGACAAATCCGGGCGGAGGTTATCAGTTCTTCAGTAACAGCTGGTCGCTTAAACGTTTGGTTGTGGGCGAGCCTGTCGAGCAGATCTACGGATACAAGTATCTGGGGACATGGAGTACAAGTGAAGCGGAAGAGGCTGCAAAATACGGTCAGTTACCGGGAGAATCGAAATGGTTCGATGCTAATGACGATGGTAAAATCGATATTACAAACGATGGATACCAGGTTATCGGAAATGCCAGCCCCAAATTCTATTACGGATGGAATAACAGCATCAATTATAAAAATTTCAATCTTTCATTCCTGATACAGGGTAGTTCCGGGAACGATATTTTCAATGCCGTAAGGATTAAAACCGAAGATCCGAACCTTGGCCTCAGCCCTAAGTTGTTTGACAGATGGACGGAAACGAACCAGAATACGAATATTCCCGCATTTTCAGATCAGTATGGAAGAGAAGAATTTAATCAAATCCATCCTTCTACCGTTTCGATGGGGGTTGATACCCGTTCTTCCCGCTGGGTAGAAGACGGATCGTATATTCGCCTGAAAAATCTGACATTCACCTATAATTTGCCTTCAAGCCTGTTGAATAAAATTTATATCAATAGATTATCCGTATATGTTTCAGGCACAAACCTGTTGACTGTTACAAAATATTCGGGATATGATCCTGAAGTCAGTTCTTTTAATGTTGCCACAGGAGGCATGGGTATTGATTTGAGTAATTATCCGACATCACGGATATTCACTTTAGGAATTAATGTAACTTTTTAATTGAATAATCATGAAACAGATTTTAAATAATATATTTAAAGGTACTTTGTCATTACTATCGGTGACAGTTGTGTCATGTATGGACCTTAAAGAAGTACCTGAGGGTAAAATAGCCCCAAGTAATTTCTATAAAACCGTTGAGCAATGTCAATCTGCCTTAGTCGGTTCTATGGGAGGATTGTTGAATACCTGGGGCGGTTATAACGGATCGCCGGGTTGGCCCAACGGCCAACAACCCAGTTCTTTGAATTTCGCCGTGACGTCAAACAATGACTTCTGGTCAATGCATTTTACGTCAATTAGCTATATCAATCCTGTGATAAACGCTATCAAAGCAGGCAATTTGAATAGCGCCCCGGAAGCGGGCGTAAAAGATCTGCTGGGACAGGCGTATTTCTTACGGGCGTACAATCATTTCTGGTTAGTGCAACTATATGGTAAAATACCTTATATTACCGATGAAACGCCTGATTTGATAGCCAACCCCTTGACCCCCGAATCCAGAGAGGATGTGGCTGCGGTTTATGATAAGATTCAATCCGACTTATTGCTGGCCATTGAAAATATGTCGAGCGCGCGCACCGGCGGACAACCTAACGCATGGGCGGCAAAAGCAATGTTGGCAAAAGTATATTTAACAAGAGCGACGGCTCCGTTAAAACAAACCCAATATTATGCCGACGCCCGTGATATGGCGGATGATGTCATTAATAACAGTCCCTATAGATTTACCGCTAATCTTTCCGAAATATTCAAATTGGAAAATGTAAAAAATAATGATGAGTTTATTTTCGGATTTAACACATCGCTTGATTTTTCGGGAGGAAAAGGCTGCGGACCCGGCCCCGACGAATGGGGAGCCTGGGGAGGAGGCCAGGCAAGACCCATCTGGGCTGACAGATACCCTGAACAACCTCGCAAATATAATTATGTATTGACAAGATTCCCGAAAAATCTCGAAGATTCTCCGGAGGAGTGGATCTGGGTAGACTATTCCGAATCTACGGATAAAGTGCCTTATCAGGCTAAACGGACATGGCCTAATCAATCCATTGAAGTGCAGTTAAGCGAAGTTGATATTTGTCCGCCGCTACCGATATTACGCTTTACGGATATGTTATTGACGTATGCCGAAGCAGCTAACATGGCAAATGGCGGTCCGACGCAACTTGCGGTAGATCGTTTGAATATGGTAATCAACAGGGCTAATGCTACTTTTGAGTCGCCATTTCCCGAAACAGCAATTCCGGGTACGGAAGCCTTGGCCTCGATGAGCATGTCGAAAGAAGAATTTGATGATAAAGTTATAGCAGAGAGAGATTATGAATTATGTTTTGAATTTTCTCAATATTTTGATGTGTTGAGAAAAGAAAAACTGGAAGAAATCAACCAACCGGACATCTCTGTAAACTACGCTCCATACAAATACCTGTTCCCTATACCGCCTCAGGATGCGATAAGCATCGGCCAGAATCCCGGATATGAATAGTATGACGAATCGGGACTTGCGAGACAGCCCGGTCGGCAGGGGGGTGTGTTCGCCGCTGGCGCGGACTTGCAGTCCGTGCCGATCGGTATCCGGCAAAACGGCACGGGCTACAAGCCCGCGCCAGCGAGGGTAGGAAAGAAAACTTCAGTTGAAGTTTTTTCACCGAACCATTTGAGACAAAAACTTCAATCGAAGTTTTTTCCTCAAACCATTTGAGACAAAAAATTCAGTTGAAGTTTTTTCCTCAAACCATTTGAGACAAAAAATTCAGTCGAAGTTTTTTCCTCAAATCATTTGAGACAAAAAATTCAATTGAAGTTTTTTCCTCAAATCATTTGAGGTTAAAAATTCAGTTGAAATATTAATAAAAAACCGTTTTTTGTTAAAAATTCAGATGTAGTTATTTCTGCTTACAATGACGAAAAATAGAACAACTGATTATGAGCATATGAACCGACCGTTTTTTTCGTTTTTTCCCCTTTTTTCCCTGGCGAAGCTGGGGTGGGGATCTTGCAATGACGACAGGGTGAGGCTTTTGAGACGCCCCCTTTTTCGTAACACCTTAATAAAAATATTCACAAAAAAAATGTTTCCGGCGGCTGATTTTATACTACCTCCTTATCCGGTTTGGCTGAGACGTAGTTTAGATCTTACAGGAGCAATATCTGTGACCGGATTTGGATGCTCTTACAAGATCATAATTTTCACCGGAGGCAACTAACAATGATAAATTATTAAATTATGGCACAAAAAGTTATTCTTAAAGAACGTCTCGCATCTATTGATATATTGAGAGGTTTTGATATGCTTTTCCTGGTAGGGGCGGGCGATATCCTCCGGCATTTCATCGAAGGTTTCAATTCGGAAGGATTAGGCTCCGTTTATTATCAGTTAACGCATACGGATTGGATTGGGTTTACGGCATGGGACATTATAATGCCTTTGTTCTTATTTACCGCCGGGCTGTCCATGCCTTTTTCTTTCGGCAAACTCATGAAAGAGAAATACACGAAAGCCGGAATATACCGCAAGGTGTTGAGACGCTTTTTACTGTTATTCCTGCTGGGCTGGATCGTACAGGGCAACTTGCTCGATCTGGACATCAATCGCTTTGAGATTTATTGCAATACCTTGCACTCCATCGCTTTCGGTTACCTTATCACCGCCATCATTGTGTTAAGCATACCCAAAGTCTCCCGGCAATTGGTTGCAGGCGTATCGCTGGTAGTTGTGTATTGGGCGCTGATGGCGTTTATACCCGTCCCCGGTCATGGCGCCGGAGTTTTTACTCCGGACGGAAACCTGGCTATGTATATTGATCGTGCCGTTTTCGGACAATTTATGAATGTAGATACTCAATATACCTGGCTGTTGACAAGTTTAGCCTTTGGTGCGACGGTATATTCGGGTTATTATGCAGGATTAATATTGAAACAACAGATCGAACCCAATAAAAAATTGATCAGACTCATCTTAATCGGCGCCGGACTGATTGCAACCGGATTATTATTGAGCTTGCACACCCCTGTCATCAAAAAAATATGGTCGTCTTCCATGGTCTTGTACAGCAGCGGAATTTGTTTTCTTTTGCTGGCGCTTTCTTATCTGCTTACGGATAGAATGAAAATAAACGCCCGGTGGACTAAGGCATTTCAGGTGTTAGGTTTAAATGCCATAGCAGCATACATGTTACATAGCGTATTCGCTTTAGACAAGGTATCATCCACATTGCTTCACGGACTGGAACAATATACCGGATTGTTTTTCCCGTTTTTTGTTTCGATGGGCGAATTTGCCATTCTGTTCTTTATTATCCGGCATATGTATAAATATAACATATTTTTAAAAGTATAAAAATAGCATTGACGATGAAAAGTAGAATTAAACAAATGCTTATGACCGTTGCGATCGCTCTGGTTGCTTCGTGTCAGACGAATACGGAAACGAAGAATCCTAGCATAACAAACGGTCTTGGTAATGAATGGGGACATGTCGGCATTGGCGGCGGGGGCGCAATGTTTAATCCTGCAATAAGTCCCCTCGACCCCGATTATGCCTATGTAAGCTGCGACATGGGCGGATCGTTCGTTACGCACGATGGCGGCAAATCCTGGAGAATGTTCAATCTGAGCAGCATGGCGCGGTTTTTCACTTTTGATCCGTCGGATCCGGAAGTTGTCTATGCTAATTCTTCCGGTTTGTTCAAAAGTACGGATAAAGGAGCTACCTGGAGCCTGATTTATCCTAAACCGTCGGATGTAACAGGCATCGTATCCAAAGGAGATCATGCAGGAGAATCGTTGGTGACAAAGAATGATATCCGCAGCAGTACCGTGCAGGCTTTATCGGTCGACCCGGATAGGTCGGAAACGCTATATGCAGCCATCAAGACCGAAAGTGTTGTCGGTTTGTATAAATCCGGTAACGGAGGTGTGGATTGGGAAAAAGAAAAAGACCTGGAGCATGATGTAAAAAATATATTCATCGACCCTTCTTCCCCGGCGAAAGACCGTACGCTTTATATTACCGGCGGTAATGGTATTGATTGCCGTCAAAACGGTAGTTGGCAAGCTAATTACGCAAAGGATGAAAATATAAAATTTAATTTTTTTACTGGAGGGTACGACGGCAACACTAAAAAATTTATCATTTATGCTATTTCAGGAATATCATATTTCAACCGGGAAAAAACCGGATCGGGAATATACTATACCGAAAACGGGGGAATAACCTGGGAGAACAGAGAATCCGGCTTGCTGGAATACGTTACTCCTGGCGCCGGCTTCCCTGAATGGTGGGGTATAGCAACAAGCGCCTCAAATCCCAATGTGATATACGTATCCTATGCCGGGTTGATTGTTCATCCTGATACGACTTGTATAGGCGTAGCCAAAAGCGAAGATTTCGGGAAAACGTGGATACTTGCCTGGCAGGATAAATTGACAAAGGGAGTGGCTATTCCCTCCCCTAATTATGGCAGAGATTGGTTGAACGAACGTTTCGGGCCTACCTGGGGTGAAAATCCGTTTTCATTAGCCGTTTCCGCAACTCATCCCGATGTTTGCTTAGGTACGGATTTCGGACGTACCAGCAAAACGGCAGACGGAGGGAAAACCTGGGGGCCTGTATACTCTGAGCCTGTGCCGGGCGGAGGATGGGTGACCACAGGTATGGAAGTGACCACAGGTTATAATATTATATTTGATCCTTACGACGAAAATCATGTTTTCATCGCACTAACAGACGTTGGTTTGATTGAGAGTAAGGACGGCGCAAAAAGTTGGTTGAGCGCTACAAATAATAACGGTATACCTAAGGCTTGGATAAATTCGACGTATTGGCTGATATTCGATCCCGGAGTAAAAGGAAAAGCCTGGGCAGTGATGAGTGAAAATCATGACCTGCCGCGTCCCAAGATGTTCCGTCGTCAAGGACCGGAGAGCTATCACGGGGGTATTTTGTTAACTAATGATGCAGGAAAAACCTGGCGACCGGTGAGTGAATCCATTGGTGAAACTGCTGCAACTCACATTCTGCTCGACCCGGAGAGCGATAAAAATTCGAGGACTTTGTATGTTTGCGCATTCGGCAAAGGGGTATATAAGTCTACGGACGGCGGTTTGAATTGGGTGCAAAAAAATAAGGGCATAGAAGGCGACGAACCGTTTGTCTGGCGTATTGAACGCAGAGAAAGTGACGGAACACTATTCTTGGTTGTCAGCCGCAGAAGCGAAGACGGAAGTATCGGCAATGCCTGGGATGGCGCTTTATATAAATCGACCGACGGAGCCGGGAATTGGACAAAAATAGAACTTCCCGAAGGATGTAACGCTCCGACAAGCCTTTTGACGACAAATGAATATCCCGGACTGCTTGTCTTATCGGCATGGGGAAAAGTTATGCCGGGTAAATTTACGCCCGATACCGGAGGAGGCATATTCATTTCCGCCGATGACGGGGAAACCTGGACGCAGACCATGGAAAAAGATCAACACATCCATGATGTTACGTTTGATCCCCGGACGAACCGCTATTATGCCTGTGGTTTTAATGCCTCGGCTTATTATTCGGAGGACGGAGCCGGAACGTGGACAAGAATGAAGGGTTATAATTTTAAATGGGGCAAGCGGGTAGAACCCGATCCGAAAGATCCGGAAAAAGTTTATATCATCACATTCGGCGGCGGCGTCTGGCATGGTCCTGCCAAAGGCGATGAAAACTCGCCGGAGGATGTCGTCACTCCGATAACCAGGTTATAATCGTAAAATTTCATCCGACATAAAAAAATACCTGATGAGAAAAATATGTATTTCAATCCTTATCTTTAACTTGTTTATCGGAATGACATTCACATAATTCACATTTATACAACAATACTTATGAAAACATTTTATTTTTTTGGAATATTGCTGCTGCTTTTGATAACAGCATGTACTGCCACGGAAACCGGCAGGCAGGAAATTTATATGAAACAAACCGGTAAATCATCGGTCTGGACGAGTTTTGAGAATCCAACAGGGGAGAAAGGAATCGCCGGACAGGAAAATAAAGGAGCCAAAGGACATCCGTCCAATCGTTTGGCTGCGGGCGATAGTTGTGATCTGTTAAATATCCGGGGCGCCGGGATCATTCATCGCATCTGGATGACGGTCAATGACCGGAGTCCGGAAATGCTGCGCAGCCTGTGGATAAAGATGTATTGGGACAACGCCGGAATCCCTGCCGTATCAGCGCCGTTAGGCGATTTTTTCTGTAACGGGTTATCCGTGATGACGCCTTTTGAAAACTGCTTTTTCTCCAATCCTGAAGGACGTTCGATGAATGTATTCCTCCCTATGCCTTTCCGGACAGCCGCCCGTATCGTTTTAATCAACCAATCGGAAAAAGACCTGAGAAGCCTTTTTTACGACGTAAATCTTGTCCGTTTAGACAAATGGGATAAAGATATGCTTTATTTCCACACTTGCTGGAATCATGAAAACCCCAACACCTTAGGCAAGGATTATACCCTGTTGCCCGAAATAAAAGGTGAAGGCCGTTTTCTCGGCGTGAATGTGGGCATACGTACCGATAGCCTTTATCATAATACCTGGTGGGGCGAGGGCGAAGTAAAAATCTATCTTGACGGCGATTCCGCCTTTCCTTCGCTTTGCGGAACAGGGACGGAGGATTATATCGGTACAGCCTGGGGACAGGGTAGCTTCATCAATCAATACCAGGGTTGCCGGATAGCCGGGAAAGACCGGATGTGGACGTTTTACAAATTTCACGCGCCCGACCCCGTGCTGTTTTCCGAAAGTTGCCGGGTAACCCTGCAAATTATGGGAGGCAGTGACTATAAAGAGGTGTTGGAACTCTACAAATCGGGCGTTCCGCTGATACCTGTAACTGTATCTATGAAGGATCCGCCGAGGCTGATAAAACTTCTGGAAGAGCCTGTGCCATTAGAAGATCCTGGTTTTACGGATGGTTGGGTCAATTTCTATCGTCAGGACGACGTCTCTTCCGTTG
>JAIRZF010000237.1 GCA_031267385.1 Dysgonamonadaceae bacterium
ATACATATTGCCATGCAGGATTTAGACATTCGCGGGGCAGGAAACCTCCTTGGAGCCGAACAAAGCGGATTTATCGCCGATCTGGGATACGAAACTTATCAGAAAATACTTGCGGAAGCCGTTCAGGAACTTAAAAACGAAATCTTTTCCGATCTCTATAAAAATGAGCGAAATGTCGATACCGGAGAATCATATGTACTCGAAACCAACGTCGAATGTGACATGGAAGTGTTGTTTCCGGCAAAATATATTCCTAATGATTCGGAACGGATCGCCATTTACAGGGAGTTGGATAAACTCGAAGAAGAGGACGATATACAACAATTCATCCAAAAAATAGAAGACCGTTTCGGTAAAATACCGCCGCAGGGTGAAGAATTGATCGATATTGTCCGCCTGAAACAAATGGCGAAAAAACTCGGGATTGAGAAAATCAGCCTGAAACAGGAACGAATGAATATTTTGCTGGTAACCGATCCCGATTCTCCATACTATCAAAGTGAGGCTTTCGGTAAACTGTTGGAATTCCTGAAAAAGAATTATAAGATCTGTCAATTGAAAGAAACGAACAAAAGACGGTCATTACTGGTTCAAAATGTAGAAACAGTTAAAAAAGCCTGTACAATATTGAACGAAATGATATTCAAATGAAAAATTACGAATTAACAGATTGGTTACCCACGACAAAAAAAGAAGTGGAACTGAGAGGATGGGAAGAATTAGATGTTATATTCTTCTCCGGCGATGCCTATATCGACCATCCTTCATTCGGATCGGCTGCAATAGGCCGTACACTGGAGGCGATGGGATTACGGGTAGCCATTGTGCCGCAACCTAATTGGCGCGACGACCTGCGCGATTTCAAAAAACTGGGAAAACCCCGCTTATTCTTTGGAGTTTCCGCCGGGGCGATGGACTCCATGATAAATAAATACACCGCGAATAAACGCTTGCGTTCGGATGACGCCTATACGCCGGATGCCCGTCCCGATATGCGACCGGAATACCCGACAATTGTTTATTCCCACATCCTCAAAGAGTTATATCCCGACACCCCTGTCGTCATAGGCGGAATCGAGGCATCTCTGCGACGCCTGTCCCATTATGATTACTGGCAGGATAAACTGATGCCGGGTATCCTGATCGATTCGAAAGCAGATCTGCTGGTTTATGGAATGGGAGAAAAACCGATCCGGGAAATTGTGAAAACATTACAAAAATCCGGAACAAAAAATCTTTCAGGAATACCTCAAACATCCTATTTAGCGCCTTCTTTACCCGAAAAACAAGAGGGAGACATACAACTGTTTTCTTTCGAACAATGCCTGAGCGACAAACGAAAACAAGCACAGAATTTCAAACATATCGAGGAGGAATCAAACCGCATGAAAGCATCTCGTATCCTGCAAAAAACAGGAGATCAGGTAATCGTTGTCAATCCTCCCTATCTCCCGATGACTACGGAAGAAATTGACGCCGGTTTCGATTTGCCGTACAC
Organism: Dysgonamonadaceae bacterium; assembly: GCA_031267385.1. Lineage (GTDB taxonomy): Bacteria > Bacteroidota > Bacteroidia > Bacteroidales > Azobacteroidaceae > BNXB01. The sequence continues at coordinate 1,499 of JAIRZF010000237.1, forward strand.
CCGGCTTCCCCACCCCAAATACAAAGGCAAACACATCCCCGCCTATGAAATGATACGCCATTCGGTAAATATCCACCGTGGTTGTTTCGGAGGATGCGCTTTCTGTACTATTTCGGCGCACCAGGGGAAATTTATTGCTTCCCGTTCTGAAAAATCCATCCTGAAAGAAGTAAAAGCGATCACCGAAATGCCGGACTTCAAAGGTTATATCAGTGATTTAGGCGGACCTTCAGCCAATATGTATCGCATGCAGGGGATCGATCAGAATATTTGTAAAAAGTGTAAAAAACCGTCGTGCGTCTTTCCCAAAGTATGTGTAAACCTGAATGTCGATCATAAACCATTGCTCGATTTATATAAGGCCGTCGACAAAATACCCGGCATCAAAAAATCATTTGTCGGAAGCGGTGTACGGTACGATTTGTTATTGCATCAATATCCTAACGGAGAATTGAATAAAATCGCGAGAGACTACACTGTCGAATTAATTGCCAATCATATCTCTGGAAGGCTTAAGATAGCCCCGGAACATACTTCCGACGAAGTATTGAATTGTATCCGGAAACCTTCGTTCAGCTATTTTTACCAATTCAAAAAAATATTCGATAAAATAAATAAGGAAAAAGAATTAAAACAACAACTGATCCCCTATTTTATGAGTTCACATCCGGCTTGTACCGAGATAGATATGGCCGAACTTGCCGTCATTTCCCGGGATTTGAATTTTCATCCCGAACAGGTACAGGATTTCACTCCCACGCCCATGACGCTCTCTACCGAGATTTATTATTCAGGTTATCATCCTTATACCATGAAGCCTGTTTATACGGCTGTCGGTAAAAGCGACAAACTAAATCAGAGGAAATATTTTTTCTGGTATGATAACAAATACAAATCCGATATACACCGTTCGCTCAACAAGTTAAAGCGTCTTGATTTATTTAAAAAGTTATATAGATAAAAACCTGAAATGTGCTGCATAATCGTATTTCATTTGTATAATTCTGTACAAAATCTTATCTTTGACCCCGGAAACGCCAATATTTTAAAAACGAATTCGAGGCAATCAAATGAATTCAAAAAATAATATAAATTACAGTCAATTTATATAACTCAAAAAATAATAAAATTATTTATCATGGACAACACCCGTAGAGATTTCATCAGGAAGGCTTCTGCATTAGGTTTGGGGACGGTTGCTGCAACTGCGGTATCCACTGTTTCGGCCGCTACAGCAACGCCTCAGAAAGACACAAAAAAGAAAGATGCTAAACCAAGGAGTGCAAACGATAAGTTACGTGTAGGACTTATCGGCGCCGGATCACGTTCAAGAGAACATGTCAGTAATATTCTTGCTTTAGGTGGAGAGTTGATCGCTGTCAGTGATATTTTGGATTCGGCTATCAAAGCGACTCAGGATCTGGTTGCAAGAAAAGGAGGAAAAGCTCCCAAGGTATATACCGGACACGACCGCGCCTTTGAAGAAATGCTGGAAAAAGAAACTTTTGATGCTATTATTATTGCAAGTCCTTGGGAATGGCATGTTCCGATGTCGGTTGCCGCTATGAAAGCCGGCGTTCCTTATGTGGGTGTTGAAGTTTCTGCGGCCAATACCCTCGAAGAATGTTGGGATTTGGTAAATGTATCGGAACAAACCGGCAGTCACCTGATGATTTTGGAAAATGTTTGTTATCGCCGCGATGTAATGGCGGTACTTAATATGGTGCGTGAAGGTCTGTTCGGTGAATTAATCCACTGCCGTTGCGGTTACGAACACGATCTGCGCGACGTAAAATTCAATGACGGAACCAGATACAGCCACAGGCATGGAGACCCGCTCTATATGGGAGAAAAAGCGGCATATGAAGCACATTGGAGAACCAATCACTCCATCACCCGTAACGGCGACCTCTACCCTACTCATGGCGCCGGTCCTGTTGCTAATTGCCTGGATATCAATCGTGGAAACCGTTTCATTAGTTTGTCGGCAATGGCGACTCAATCCCGCGGATTGCACAAATATATTATTGATAACGGAGGTCAGGATCACCCGTATGCCAATGTTCAATTCAATTGTGGAGACATCGTAACTTCCATGATCAAATGCGCCAACGGACAAACGGTAATTGTCACTCACGACACAAACTCTCCTCGTCCTTATTCTCTTGGTTTCAGGATACAGGGAACTGACGGATTGTGGATGAATGATGGTAACACGGTTTATGTTGAAGGAAAATCCCAACCTCACAGATGGGATAAAAGTGACGAATGGATCAAAAAATATGATCATAAATTCTGGTCCGAATTAGAAGTGAAAGCGAAAGAAGCCGGGCACGGAGGTATGGACTTCATTATGATGTACGATCTATTTGAAGCGATTAAAAACAATACTCCTCCTCCATTGGATGCTTACGATGCAGCAGCATGGAGCGCTGTTTCGCCACTTTCCGAAATGTCGATTGCAAATGGCGGCGGTCTGGTTGAATTTCCGGACTTCACCAGAGGACAATGGATCAAGAGAAAACCGCATTTTGCTATAGATGAGAAATATCCGGCGCCTGTAAAACCTTATTAATACGTC
>JAIRZF010000253.1 GCA_031267385.1 Dysgonamonadaceae bacterium
AATCGGAACAATCTGTCAACAATCGGGAGTATATTCTTTCTGAATTTATCTTGTCTCATGTTTTTAAAAGACGGCTGAAAAAAGGAAATGTTACAGTTTGACGGAAATATTAGAGTTAAAAATCATTCGCCTATTTTCCGTTAAGCAATTTTATTATGTGCCCGGATTGGTTTTTTGCATGAAACGAACAGGCAGAGGGATTCCTCCCCTACCCTCTCGTACCACCGTGCGTACTTTCGGCTCACCGGTAAAATCCTGTGTTTAAGTTAAACATTCATGTAAAATCCCGGCAGAAATATCGAAGTGTGAAAAGGCGCGTAGCGCCGAAACCTTTGTAGGGGCGCCCCTTGTGGGTGCCCTTGTGGAATTGCAATAACGCACATCATCCGGAGCGGCGTAGCCGCGACATTTTTGAAATCAAGGCTACCTCAAAAGTCCTTTCAAGCGCCTTGTCAGTGCGGGATTGACCGGCAAACCGGTGAAAATCAACGCTCATTTTTCGGGGATCCCGCGTCCGGTACGGGATGATAAGTTTTTGAGACAGCCACTATGCACAGAAGACTATCAAAATGTCGCGGCTACGCCGCTCCGGATGTGGTGCGTGTTTCATCACCGTGCGCTTACGCACACAAAGATTTTGGCGCTACGCGCCTTTTCGCTCTACGCGACCTCTAACTCTACCGAGACTTTACACGGATATTTAAATGAAACACAGGGTTTTTCCGGTGATCCGTACTTTCGTACACCCAAGATAAAAAAACAGTTTACAGAAATGAATCTGTAAACTGTCCCTAATTAAAAACTCAATACTAATTTGAAAAAGATTTATTCTGTTTTCGGAGTTTCTGTCGCCGGAATTTCTTCTTCGACAGGAATTTCGGAAGTTTCTGTTTCTGCAACGGTTTCTTCTGCCGGCGCTTCTGCGGTCACCGTTTCCACAACGGTTTCTTCTGCGGGAACTTCGACCGGAGCCGTTTCTACGGTTATTTCTTCAACCGGAGTTACGTCTTCAACCGGAGTTAGCTTAGCCTTGGGAGCCGCTGTTGCTTTAGGCGCCGCTTCGTCGGTTACCTGCGTTCTACTTCCGGATCTTCTCGAACGGCGTGTTTTCGTTGATTTCGACGAAACTGCATTTTCGTTCAACATCAATTCGTTATAATCCACCAACTCAATAAAACACATGGAAGCATTATCACCCAGGCGGTTGCCTGTTTTAATAATACGGGTGTAGCCGCCCGGACGATCCCCGATCTTTAGGGAAACATCCTTGAAGAGTTCGGTAACAGCATACTTGTCACGCAAGTTTTTGAAAACGATACGACGCGAATGAGTGGTATCGGTTTTACTTTTCGTGATAAGAGGTTCCACGTATTTACGAAGTTCTTTTGCCTTAGCAAGGGTCGTAAAAATTCTTTTGTGCGTAATCAAAGAAACCGCCATATTCGACAGCATAGCCTCTCTGTGAGAGTGCGTACGACCTAAATGATTGATTTTATTGTTATGTCTCATCGTTAATTATCTTTATCTAATTTATATTTTATGATATCCATCCCAAAATTGAGCTTCAGGTTATCCAGCAAATCATCCAATTCAGTCAATGATTTCTTACCGAAATTACGGAATTTCAGCAAGTCGGTCTTGTGATATTTCACCAAATCGCCCAGTGTTTCCACATCAGCTGCTTTCAGGCAGTTGAGCGCCCGGACGGAAAGATTCATATCCGACAATTTGGATTTAAGGAGTTGGCGCATGTGAAGAACTTCTTCGTCAAATTCTTCGTTTGATTCCGTAGCTGTTGCCTCCAACTGGATTTTTTCGTCCGAAAACAACATGAAATGGTAAATCAAAATACGCGCAGCCTCTTCCAAGGCCTCTTTCGGATGAATAGAGCCATCGGTGGTGATTTCAATCGTCAACTTTTCATAATCGGTTTTCTGCTCTACACGGAAAGGCTCGACAAGGTATTTTACATTCCGGATCGGGGTGTAGATAGAATCGATCGCAATTTGATTGACGTCGTCGCTTTCCTGGCGGTTTTCTTCTGCCGGGACATAGCCTCGCCCTTTACCGATACTCAATTCAATCCGCAGATTTGCAGTTTTATCCAAGTGGCAAACAACGAAATCGGGATTCAGGATTTTAAACCCGGATAACTGTTTAACAATATCTCCGGCTTTAAATTCGGTAATACCGGCTAAATTGACAACGACTTTTTCAGTATCAATGTCTTTTACAGCCTGTTTAAACCGCACTTTTTTGAGATTAAGGATGATGTTTGTCACATCTTCGATCACTCCGGGAATCGTTGAAAATTCGTGATCGACGCCTTCAATTTTAATTGACGTGATCGCGAAACCTTCCAGGGAAGACAAAAGTATGCGGCGAAGAGAATTACCTATCGTAATTCCATAACCGGGTTCCAACGGACGGAATTCAAACTTCCCGTAACTATTGTCCGCTTCCAACATTAATACTTTATCGGGTCTTTGAAATGCTAATATCGCCATTATGAACTTGATTATTTTGAATATAACTCTACTATTAATTGCTCTTTAATGTTCTCCGGGATGTCGGCCCTGTCGGGGATGTGCAGGTATTTTGCACTTAAGGACGGTTGATCCCATTCAATCCAAGGATATTTACTGTGGTTAAAGCCGGAAATCGTATCCAGAATCACTTCCAGAGATTTGGCTTTTTCCCGAACAGAGATTATTTGTCCCGATTTAACGGAATAAGACGGAATATTTACCACTTTTCCATCGACCACGATATGGCGATGGGAAACCAACTGGCGGGCGCCGGCTCTTGTTCTAGCCAGCCCCATACGATAAACGATATTATCCAAACGGGATTCCAAGAGTTGAAGAAGGACTTCCCCGGTAATTCCTTTTGAATGGGAAGCTTTTTCAAACAAGTTCCGGAATTGTTTTTCCAAAACTCCGTAAGTATATTTCGCTTTTTGCTTTTCACGCAACTGAATACCGTATTCCGATGTTTTTTTCTTTCTTCCAAGCCCGTGCTGTCCGGGAGGATGCGGTTTTCTGTTTAAAACTTTATCCGGCCCGAAGATAGCCTCACCGAATTTACGGGCGATTTTTGTTTTTGGTCCAGTATATCTTGCCATTTTTTAAATTTGAAATTAATTAAACTCTTCTTCTTTTAGGAGGGCGGCAACCGTTGTGGGGAAGCGGTGTAACGTCAATAATTTCAGTTACTTCAATTCCCGATCCATGTACGGTTTTAATAGCAGACTCCCGTCCGTTACCCGGGCCTTTCACATAGGCTTTTACTCTTCTCAGCCCCAAGTCGTAAGCGACTTTTGCACAATCCTGCGCGGCCATTTGAGCTGCATAAGGCGTGTTTTTCTTGGAACTTCTAAATCCCATTTTACCGGCGGAAGACCAGGAAATAACTTGTCCTTCGCTGTTTGCAAGGGTGATGATGATGTTGTTAAATGAAGAATGAACATGCAATTGGCCATTGGCGTCCACTTTCACTACTCGTTTTTTAGCTGCGACTGTTTTTTTTGCCATAATTCTTAATTTAATTGAGAATTGCGTATTGCGTATTAAATGAAAATGCTTACAGCTATATAAACGCTGCCTTTTTCATTCAAGTTCACAATTTGTAATTCATAATTCATACTTACTTTGTTGCTTTTTTCTTGTTTGCAACCGTTTTTTTCCGGCCCTTGCGGGTACGGGCATTATTTTTGGTGCTCTGACCTCTTACGGGTAATCCGATACGGTGACGCACGCCGCGGTAGCAACCGATATCCATCAAACGTTTGATATTCAACTGAACCTCAGAACGAAGATCCCCT
>JAIRZF010000259.1 GCA_031267385.1 Dysgonamonadaceae bacterium
GAAATTCGTTCCCGTTTGCATTTTCTTGTGGATGTAGGGTTGGATTATTTATCGTTGAACAGGGCTTCCGTCAGTCTTTCCGGAGGAGAAAGTCAGCGGATACGGTTAGCCACTCAGATCGGTTCTCAATTGGTCAATGTGTTGTATATCCTGGATGAACCCAGTATCGGTTTACATCAACGGGACAATAACCGTTTGATAGAATCCTTAAAACAACTCCGGGATACAGGAAATTCGGTCATCGTGGTTGAACACGATAAGGATATGATGTTGAATGCCGATTATGTGGTGGATTTAGGGCCTCGTGCAGGTCGTCTGGGAGGGGAAGTGGTTTTCTCCGGAACTCCTCAGGAAATGCTGAATTCACATACTCTGACATCCGAATATTTGAGTGGAGAAAGGGAGATCCAGATACCTGAACAACGAAGGAAAGGTAACAAAAAGAAAATCGTATTGAAAGGTGCATCCGGGAATAACCTGAAACATATTGACGTTCATTTTCCGTTAGGAATGTTTATTTGTGTTACAGGAGTTTCCGGAAGCGGAAAATCTTCTTTGATCAATGAAACATTGCAACGGATATTAAGTTCTAAATTATACCGTTCATCGGAAGACTCTCTTCCATACGATTCTATCGCAGGAATTGAAAATATTGATAAAGTCGTCAATGTGGATCAATCTCCCATCGGCCGGACTCCCCGTTCTAATCCGGCAACGTATACCGGTGTTTTTTCCGATATTCGTAACTTGTTCGTCGAGTTGCCGGAATCCAAACTCCGGGGATATAAACCCGGTCGCTTTTCGTTTAATATTTCAAGCGGACGTTGTGAAACCTGTGGCGGGAATGGTTATAAGTCCATAGAGATGAATTTTTTACCGGATGTGATGGTTCCTTGTGAAGATTGTCATGGGAAACGGTATAACCGTGAAACACTGGAAGTTCGTTACAAAGGAAAATCAATTGCAGATGTTCTGGATATGACTATCAATATGGCTGTGGAATTTTTTGAAAATGTTCCCAATATTCTGCATAAAATTAAGGTATTGCAAGACGTCGGCCTGGGATATGTCAAACTTGGTCAGTCATCGACTACTCTTTCCGGAGGAGAAAGTCAACGTGTCAAACTGGCGACCGAGTTATCCAAGCGGGATACCGGACGGACTTTATATGTACTGGATGAGCCGACTACGGGTTTACATTTTGAGGATATCAATGTTCTTCTCGGTGTTATCAATCGTTTGGTTGACAAAGGGAATACCATGATTGTAATTGAGCATAATCTGGATGTTATTAAATGTGCTGATTATCTTATTGATATGGGTCCGGAAGGTGGACGCGGAGGCGGATATATTTTGTTTGAAGGCACTCCTGAAGAGCTGGTGAAATCGACAGATACACATACTTCCAGGTACCTGAAAGGTGAATTGAAATAAATTTTAGTTATCAAATTGGTATTGTCAAAAAAATGTTGTAGTTTTGTACCGCTAAAACGGGATGTAGCGCAGTTGGTAGCGTGCCACGTTCGGGACGTGGAGGTCGGGCGTTCGAATCGCCTCATCCCGACAGGATTGTGTTTAACTTGTTGTAAATCAGATAGTTAGGTACAGGTCGTAGAGATTAGCCGGGACAAAATTGGGACACACTTAAATAATTCTCAACCGGCTATTATTTATTAATTTTTTTGTGTCGAATTCAAACGCTGAATTTGATGCAAAAAAAAAATGTCTATACAAAAACGTAAATCAGAGCTTGCCCGAATAGTCTCATATTCTCCACCGAGACTGTACACCGGAAAGGAATGGTATGTTGGATTCAATGCATTTGACCCTATAAAAAATGCTCTCCGGAGGAAGAAAATTAAGTTAAATCACATTTATAGTAAAAAGGAAAGGCGACAGTATGCCGACGATTTGATTAAACGTCTAACAGAACAATTACGAAGAGGATGGAATCCGTGGGTTGCTCGTGAAGAAAGCAAAGGATATTGTACTTTTATCGAAGCTTGCGAACATTATAACAAAGTGCTCACTCATATGTATCAAGACGGAATGTATAGGGAAGATAGTTATACTGCCTATATGTCGTATTTGAGAAATTTCAGAAATTATAACTTTGACTTAAAAGAACCGGTAACGTATATTTACCAAGCAGATAGACAATATTTGAACGATTTCCTTGAGCATATATACATCGACAGAAAAAATTCAGCGCAAACACGTGATAATTATCTAGGATGGCTGAAGATATTCGCAAAATTTCTTATACAGCATGGGTATCACAAAGAGCGAGCGACGGATGGAATTGAGACGTTTGGAAAAAGAAGTCGGAAGAAACAACGGGAATATATCCCTGAAGATATCCTGTATACGATTCGCAACTATGTTGAAAGAAAGAACAAACATTTCCTCCTTGCAATGTATGTACTGTTTTATATGCTCATTCGACCAAAAGAAATGAGTAAATTACAGATTCGTGATATCAATGTAAAAAAACGCACAATTGTTATAAAAGAAGATCAGGCCAAGAATCACAAAGAAGCAGCAATTACACTGCCTGTCAAACTTATACACCTAATGATTGAACTTAAAACATTTGACTATCCCGGAAGTTATTATCTTTTCTCTAACCGATTAATGCCGGGAGAGTCATACATGTCGGAAAAACAATTTCGAGATTTTTGGATAAGGTTTGTTCGTAAAGACTTGAAATTACCTGAAAAATACAAGTTTTACTCGCTTAAAGATACCGGAGTTACGATGATGTTAAGAGGAAAGACTGATATACTAAGTGTCCGTGATCAAGCAAGACATTCATCCATTTTAATCACGGATACTTATACTCCTCATGATCTATCAGAGGCAAATCCTTTGATAGATAAATTCGAATGTGAATTTTAGGCAAGTGAGGCGTCTTCTTGCAGCCGTTTTTCAGCAATTTTTACATATTCGACATTCAGGTCAATTCCATATCAAGCGTCCAATTTGTAAACGTTTGGTTTTTTATACAGCATAATATCTAGGTAGGTAGAATTGAAATTCATGTGGGCGTTGAACACTCTTTTATTTGCACCAACAAACGGATTTCCGGTCCTGTTGTTCCGTTCAATCCATTCGCATAACTCCAAAATAGACGATTTATTGGAGGTAAAATAGACATACGAGATTCCGTGCAAGATGGTCAAAACGTCCAGGTAATCAGCCAAATTCCAACTCATGTTATACATTTTAGCTTCGGTGTACAAATACGGTGGATCAATTAAAAACACAACATCCGGAATATCTTTGTATTTTTGGAAGATGTCTTTGTAATCGCTGCTTTCAATTACAAGTCCGGCCAAATAACCGTCGGCATTATAGTCAGTCATCTTGACATGGCTGTAAAAGGTTTCCTTGCACAACGATTCGAAGGTTAATACATATTTCATCGAAAAAAGTAAAGATGTGGATAAGGTAATGTAATCGACAAATCCGGTCTGCTCTTCCCGCGCAATACGATTTAATAGGGTTTCTTTCACATCTTCCGGTATAATTTTTCCGTGCGGACACATTACCGTAATTGCTCTCAAGTCTGTCAGCAAAGCGTTGGTTTTCGGTATATTTTCCAATCGTTTCCGGTAATTGTCATAATCGTTATAGACAACCGTTGCATTGGGTTTTTCACACTTGGTAATGTGCGAAAGCAAACCGGAACCGCCGAATAAATCAACGAATACGGTAGCCTCGGAAAATTGCTTGAGAATCTGCCTGAACTCTTTGGCAAACATTCTTTTTTGCCCCATAAATGGGAGTGGTGCTTGAGAATATTGTTTTTGCATAACTTTATTATTTTGTTTTCGCAAAAATCTGCCTTTCGATTCATGTGACGAAAAATTTACAACGATTTACACTGCACGAATGGTGCAGTCTTTTTTAAATTGCTTAATAATATCATATGCTTTCCGTTCGGAAACCTTGTATTTGTCGGACAATACGGAAACAATATAAGTGATTTTATCTCCATCATTACGCATTCGCTCATATTCGGAATACAAATCAATATACCTGCAATCTTTCGGCCTGAATCCGATCACAACCAGGCGATTTAACAACTCCCGGTTAAAGTTCAATATTTCATATACAGTCATGATAAATTTTCACTACTTTTGCAACGCCAATCATCTATTAAATCAAAAAAAATAGCGAACCCGCAGAGAGGGCATTGCCCCTGGCTGCGCGGGTTCGCTCGTTTGTTTTAATAAGTGATTGGCGTTACTATTTTAACAGGCCGGGGGCTTTTCTTACCCCACTATAAATTTTGTCCACGCAAAAAATTTACGTGATTTCAGGTATACCGGATTACCGTCATTTCCGTAGGCCTCGCGTTCGAATGATATGTTGTAATAGCTTTTTGAACGGTATTTGAATAGCCTGATAATCCATTCCAAGAAATACAATAAATAAAAGAATACATACAATAACTCTTTCATTTGTGCCGTGTGTATTCGTTCGTGATTTAGAACTCTGCTAGTCAGAATTACATTTTCGCGAACAAACAGGATTCCAAACAAATTTATTGCGGCAAACCCCGGAAATGGAAGAATATTATTGTATATTACCTTCATCCCTCGAATTCTTTTAATGTTAATACTATTTGTTCTGTGGCAATTTTAACAACTTCATCAATAAAGGCAAGTTCGCCTTGATTTGAATTCATTGTGAAAAACTTTGTTTCAATGTTGTAATTGATATTTGCCGTCTGATTGCCCTTTTTGAAGTTCATTTGAATTGCCCTTGGAGCTTTTTTTTCTTCTGTTTCAAATTGGACGAATACGTCAATGTCCCCAATCTTACCGGTTCGCTCAATTTTATTTAATTGCTTTTCTTGAAATTTCATAATCTTTCTTATTAATAGGGGGGGGATTCAGCCCCCACCCGGTGAATATTTACTTATTTTTATTTGAAACCAATCCAACGAGCCACGATATTAATCCCGTGTCGAATACGCCGTTAGCGGCAAGACTTGCGCCTGCGCCGTATAATAATGCAATATACCAAGTTAAATCAGCAAGAAACCCAAGATTGAAGACCCAGCCGAAGGCCGCGATGACCGCGCCGATAATCCAGCTAAATACTTGTTTGCCCAGGCTGGAAGCATTAGGTATTAACTTTTTAAAAATCTCTGTCACAAGCGGAATGATTGCGACTAAAGCGGCGAAAGTCTCGAAGCCGGCGGAATATTCCGTCTGAGGGCTGTCGTTAGTAACATCCTGTGCTATTGCGGCGACAGGAGCAATGAGCAGCATTGCGGCTGCAAAGAAAAAGACTGTTTTTTTGATAAATTGTTTCATATGATTTGAATTGCGGCCTAAGCCCGGTTAGTAATTATCTGTTAGTACATGTGTAATATATTGTCGCCTGAATAGTAAATGTTTCTTGATTATTTTTTCTGTACTTCACATTAGAAGCATCCATCCCGGCAAATCCCACATACATATATGCCACATTTCCGCCCTCGACGTAACCTCCATTCTCAATCCAAAAATCCTTGAATATGCTATCATAGTAAAATATCAAGAAATTAATATCTATAAGACGATTAAAATTTGAGATTCCGTGAGGAAAACTCTCGCTGTATCCCGATGAATAATAAGTTATAGTTTTCTGATATATTTTCTTCCCGTCAATCCACTTTTTCCCTGTCCATTGCTCCTCTGTCGAATAATCAATAGCAGGGGAAATATCAGGCTTATTAAGTATTGCCGCCATACCCGATGTGGCGTTCCAATCTGCACTCACCTGCGCCGCCGGAATGGTAGGCTTATCGTCCAGGTTATTATAACTTATCTTCGCGCTGTCTACCCCGCTATGCTT
>JAIRZF010000170.1 GCA_031267385.1 Dysgonamonadaceae bacterium
CAAACCGTCGATCAGGATAGTTGAAAATTTCACTTTGGGCCAGTTCCCCGAATCCAGTTCACTTTGGACAAATTGTGTAAATTCTTCAAAATCTTTTTTTGCTTTTTCCGCTAGTGTAGCAACGGTCGCCTCATCCTGAGTCTGGTAAGAAAAAGTATCATTCAGAGAAATCGTTGAAGGGAAATAAGGAGTGAAATACGCATGTAGCAGAATCACTTCCGCACCCACTTTCGCAGCATAATCGAATCCTATTTCACAGGCTTGTTTTGAATATTGGGAAAAATCGACGGGAATAAGGATGGTTTTGGTTTGAATACGAGTTCCGTTGTCTTGTTCTTCGTTAAAAATATTTGTTGTTTCGATAATTTTCAATGCAGCCGGCAGGTCGCTTTCCTTGATTCGCACTCTGACTCCGGATGAAACCACCGGCTGTATGAGATTGACGTTATGGAGATACACTTCGATCCCTCCACTTTCCAGCATTGTTTTCAGAAGCTGAGCTTTCTGAAAAGTATGGATTGCCAAAGTGATCAGTTTATCTTCCATCACAGTCCGTTTCTTATTTGAAAATTTTTTGTCGAAAACTTACGCATCAGCTTTTACGGAGGCTACTTTATGGGTAGTTTCTCCAAGGATGATCAATGCTTTTTCCAGGATTTGAGGATCGTCAAGCATTACGATGCCTCCATCGGGACCCGGTTCAATGTGTACACCGCAACTTTTGCCGTCTTTATAATTGTATCCACCAAAATAGTTCCGTACAGTCTCTACTGTAAGTCCTAACTCGTCGGCAATTTGATGGATACTTCCATCAGGCAAGCTGTCTTTGATTCTGCGAAGTTCATTAAATGTTACTGTTTTCATGGTTACCTTACTTTAATGGTTATAGAAATATTTGTTCAATTCACGCCTCTAACTTAAGCAAAATAATGATATAAACAAATTATTTTTGTGAAATAAATGTTACAAATCCGTTTTTTGTTCTACAAGGTCAATTTAACAAGCTGACTGTTAAATATTAAGGTGAGAATGACAATGGAAAACCATGTGCCACAGACAAAAACGGCCTCCCGAATGTTGTATATCGGAATTAGAGGTTCGTTTTTCTCCCTTATAATCAGATTTTTACGAGTGAAGATATAAACCTTGTAGATCAGGAATCCGGAGACAAGTCCGATCAGCGCTCCGACAACGACATCCGATATGAAATGGACGCCGAGGTAGATCCTGGAATAAGCTGTGATAGCGGCGAAAGTGAACATTGTCATTGAAAACAGTCTGTTCCTGAATAAAAGGGCTGTAAATGTTGCCAGTCCAAATGCATTGGATGCATGACTGGAAGCAAAACCGTATTTCCCGCCTCTGTATCCGAATACAATGTTGACCTGTTCCAGAAAGTCGGGATGGTGGGTTGGCCTGAACCTGTGAAATAAAGGTTTTATGATCCCGGATGCAACCTGGTCACAGATAAGAATGACAAAAAATATCGAAACAAAAATCAGGATATATTCTTTCTGCTTACTCCTATATTTATATATAAAGAGAAAGAAAAGGCATAAATAAAGAGGTAGCCATGTAAATTTATAAGAATACAGCCACATGAAGTTGTCCATTAAGGCGGAATCGCTTCCGTTCATCAGAAAGAAGAGCGGTCTTTCATAAGGTAAGAGTTGTTCTAACATCGGGATGATCTATTGGATGAATTCTGCAAAAATACATATTTCATGTCAATTTTCAAAGATGATGAAATGAAGAAAATAAAAAAAAGAAAAGGATGAAAAATAATTTTAAATTATCTTCATCCCTTTCTTTATTTCGCGGGTAATCCGGATAAAGGATTTTCCGTATATTATTATGCTTTTCCTGCGCTTCCTAAAACGCTTTCTACTTTGTGCATGTAAAGTTTTTTGAGATTATCGCGGGCCGGACCCAAATATTTTCTTGGGTCAAATTCAGCCGGCTGGGTGGCAAAGATTTCACGTACGGCAGCCGTCATAGCCAACCGGCCATCCGAATCGATGTTGATTTTACATACTGCAGAAGCTGCCGCTCTGCGAAGTTGTTCTTCCGGGATGCCGATTGCATCTTTCAATGCGCCACCATATTTATTGATGAGAGCAACCTGATCCTGAGGCACAGAAGAAGCTCCGTGTAATACGATAGAGAATCCCGGGATCCTTTTTTCGATCTCTTCAAGGATGTCGAAACGCAACGGGGGAGGAACCAGGATGCCTTCTGCATTGCGTGTGCATTGTTCGGGTTTGAATTTGTTAGCTCCGTGAGAAGTCCCGATAGAGATAGCCAGAGAATCCACTCCTGTTTTAGAAACAAAATCTTCTACCTGGCCGGGTTCGGTATAAGTATGGTGTTCTGCTACAACATCATCTTCAATACCTGCCAACACTCCCAGTTCACCTTCAACCGTCACATCGTATTTATGAGCGTATTCCACTACCTGACGTGTCAGTTCAATGTTTTTTTCGTACGAATGGTGAGATCCGTCGATCATAACAGACGAGAATCCCATTTCAATACAGCTCTTACATAATTCGAATGAATCTCCGTGATCGAGGTGGAGAACGATAGGAATGTTATATCCCAGTTCCTTTGCATATTCCACAGCTCCCTGAGCCATATAGCGGAGCAAAGTTTGATTGGCATATTTGCGGGCGCCACTTGATACCTGAAGGATAACAGGAGATTTTTTCTCTACACAAGCCTGAACAATAGCTTGCATTTGTTCCATGTTGTTGAAATTGAAAGCAGGAATAGCATATTTGCCTTCAAATGCTTTCCTGAAGATTTCGCGGCTGTTGACCAGGCCTAATTCTTTGTAACTTACCATTTGATTATAATTTATAGCGTTTAATAGACTAATTGCCGAATCAGTC
>JAIRZF010000172.1 GCA_031267385.1 Dysgonamonadaceae bacterium
CGGTCAACCCATTCACCCCTAAAAAATAACTGTTGGGTATTCTTTCTTCAGGGATATAATATCCCGTTGCATTGATAAACATATTCAATTTCTAACTTACTATGGTTAAAATAAAACAGCGCAAAACTAAGCAATTTTATTAAAGGCGACTCCCTTCTTTTAGAATTCTCAGTCCTGTTATGTATCGTAATTTGTAATAATCGGACTTTTCCAATTCCTCTATTTTTATTCCACGGCTACCGGAGGCATGAATAAACTCCAGATTGCTTCCGGATTCGTTTGAAATGACGATTCCTACGTGCCCGGTATACTTTGCTTTGGAATTCCGGCCTTTGAAAAATATCAGATCTCCCGGTTTTAAATTTTCTTTATCTACTTTTTCGCCTTCGTTGATCTGCTCGCGACAACTTGCGCCCAGCCGGTATCCGAAATGCTTATATACATAATGAGTAAAGCCGGAACAATCGAAACTGTTGGGGCCTTTAGAACCCCTGCGGTATGGCATGCCCAGATATTGTTTCGAAAACTCAATGATTTGTGCGGCCAAAGTGTCTGATTCAACGTTTAAAGAAGAAGAATCAGGCAAGTGAAAGAAATTTGTATTGATCTCTCCATTTTCCCGGAAAATCAATGGAGTTTTCGGAAAATCAAGTTTGGTAAGTCGCTCGATTTCTTTTGCTGCCGATTGTTTTTCATCCAAAACAGGGCCTGTTTTATCCCGTTGGATGCCTGAAAACAGTTGTCCGGAAATGAATTTCCCGGTTTTATCGGTTGTAACTTTCACCATCGGGGCATATCCGCTGATACCGCTGATACTGAATGTCCCGGAAGTACAGAAATTGCCCATGCTGTAGATGATGAAACGGTCTTTATACAGTTCTGCAGCCCGTAGCACGTGAGGCCCATGTCCGAACACCACATCTGCGCCCGCATCGATCACCGCATGCGCAAATTCATACACGTTGCCCCGGTTTTCTCCGTAGAATGTTTCTGTTTTTTTCGGTACCCGGTTGAAATTCTTTCCCTCAGCGCCCCCGTGAAACGATACAATGACAATGTCACAGATACTATCCAGACCGCTAACGAGTTTTTTAGCATATTCGATATCCGTGATCCGGACTGTGCCCGTGTTCGGTGCAAATCCGCAAAAACCGTATTTAACTCCATTCCGTTCAAAAACAGCGGTTTCACATACATCTTTCAATCCGGCGTAAGCCAAACCGGCATTTTTCAATATCTTAACAGTGTTCTCTCGTCCGGCCGGGCCGAAATCGCCCATGTGATTATTTGCGATGTTCATTACATCGAATCCGGCGTCCAGCAGGTAATCGACATAACGTTCCGGCATCCGGAAAAAATAACAACCATTTTTGCAGGGCTTGGGAGTTCCTCCGCTATTGAGAAAACAGCCTTCCAGATTGCCGAAAGTTACATCGGCATCTTGTAAGATTTCTTTTACGTTTTTTAATAAGAATTTGCCATCATTAACCGGAAGACTTTTGTCCGAAGGATAATTAGAGCCTAACATAATATCCCCGACTCCAACAATGGATACGGTTTCAACGGGAGATACCAGAGTAGTAAAAGCTACTAATCCAATGATTATCAGCGCTATTTTAAGTTTAAACAACTCCGTCATAAAAATCGTTTTTGTAATCAAATCCCACTTCGAGATGCAAATATAGTAAAAATCAATCAATCGTCCAAAGAGCAGAACTTGCATCACTTGGCATCCTCCAGTCTCCTCTGGGAGATAAATTGATTGATCCGACTTTAGGCCCGTCGGGGATGCAGGAGCGTTTGAATTGCTGGCTGAAGAAACGTTTGTAGAATGTTTTCATCCATTGAGATATGGTTTCGGTATTGTATTTTCCTTTAAATGCCTGTTGAGCCAGATAACGTATTTTTTCAGGCGTAAAACCAAAACGGATAGTGTAATACAGGAAAAAATCATGTAATTCATAAGGGCCGACAATTTCTTCCGTACATTGACTGATCTTTCCGTTTTTGGAAGGGATCAATTCCGGACTTACCGGCGTATCCAGCACATCTTTCAATATTGATGCTGTTTTTTCGTCTGTCCGGGTTTCTGCAAACCATTTTACCAGATGACGTACCAGTGTTTTGGGAACCCCGGAATTTACACCGTACATCGACATGTGGTCTCCGTTGTAAGTTGCCCATCCCAGAGCCAGTTCCGACATATCTCCGGTGCCGATAACCAGCCCGTCCGCCTGATTTGCAATATCCATCAGGATCTGCGTGCGTTCACGTGCCTGGGAGTTTTCGTAGGTAATATCGTGTTTCTCCGGATTGTGACCGATGTCTTTGAAGTGTTGTTCACAGGCTGCTTTTATGTTGATTTCGCGGATTGTTACGCCAAGTGATTTCATCAGGAGAACGGCATTGTTGTATGTGCGGTCTGTGGTGCCGAATCCGGGCATGGTCACCCCGATAATTTTATTCCGGGGTATTCCTAATTTGTCGCAGGTATTGACACAAACCAACAATGCGAGCGTTGAATCGAGGCCTCCGGAAATGCCGATTACGGAAGTTGTTGCATTGGTGTGGCGTATCCGTTTAGCCAGTCCGAAAGTTTGTATTGAAAAAATTTCCATGCAGGATAGATCATACTGCTCATCGGATGGGATGAATGGGAACGGATTGATTGTTCTCCGTAATTTAAGAGGTTCCATTTCCAGGTTCCTGTTTTCATCGTATTCCATTTTTTCCATAAGAGAAATTTCCACTTCGGCATAATCATCATTATCCGGAATGGAATCCCGGAAAGAACAGGTACGTAAGCGGTCGTTGTCCAACCTGTCGGTATCGATTTCACTGATAACAAGTTGTTCTCCCGGTTTGAAACGTTCCGATCTTGCCAACAGGATGCCATTTTCATAAATGATCCCGTTTCCTGCGAAAACAACATCGGTAGTAGATTCTCCCCAGCCGGCGGAAGCATAGATATAGCCCGCGATGCAACGGGCTGATTGCTGTTTGATCAGGGAATTCAGGTATTCATGTTTTCCTGTCAGCTCGTTACTTGCAGAAAGATTGAAAATCAGGTTCGCCCCGGCCAAAGCGTGATGAGAACTCACAGGAATGGGAGCCCACAGGTCTTCGCAAATTTCAATTGCAAATTTTTTATTGCCCGCTCCGAAAATCTGGTCTGTACCAAACAAGACATGACATCCGGCATAGCATATATGTTTGAGATACCTTTTGGGAGAAGAATTAAACCATCTTTTTTCGTAAAATTCCGAGTTATTCGGCAGGAAAGATTTGGGGACGACTCCCATGATATTGCCTTCCGAGCATACGATAGCCGAGTTGTACAGGCAATTATTTATTCTGACGGGAGCTCCTATTATATAGGTAACGGGCAAATTTTTAGTGTCATTGATCAGGCCACAAATGGTTTCTTCAGCTTCTTCAATGATCCTGTTCTGCAAAAACAGGTCACCACAGGTATATCCGGTAATGGAAAGTTCCGGAAAACAAACTATTTCAACTTTTTTCTCAACAGCCTGATGTAACAGTTCTTTTATTCTTTTAGCATTGAACCTGCAATCGGCCACTTTGAGTTCCGAAATTGCAGCCGCTACCCTGATGAAGCCAAAATTAACCATAATTCATTCTTTTACAGATAGATAATTTTTAACCGGAAATGCATACATCTCCATTAATTTTTCCGAAAGATAAGGAATATCTTTGTTTGGAAGATCAATTAAATCCAGTTTTTTCTGCATGTAATCATCAAAATCCCGGATGTCTTTTTCCGAATATTTATCCCTGAATGTTTTAGTATCACCCCATAAACGGTCGTATGCAATGTAGTTGACAGGATAGAAACGATAATTCAGATAAATTTCCTTATCGACCAAAGCAGCGACGGCAGAAACAATTTCGGCTCTATCCAGGCTTGTATCGATTTTTTGTAAAAAACGGTTGACAGGTCTTCCGATTTGAAAATGAATATCTCCTTTAAAGCCGAAAATTCCGGTTTCCATATTGTTCAGGTCGTCCTGAGGCGATTTTTTGAACTCAGGATTATCCCTTTTTTGTTGAAGTTCTTTGGCTTTCAGGTAATCGCAAGGATCGTATTCATACGATAAAGAAAGGGGAGTCACATTCACTTCTTCTATGCTTTCAAGAAATTTTTTATCGCTTCCCATACTCAGCATTTTGAGGAGGCTGTCCTGCGTCCGGTCGTCCGAATTTTTAGCGCGTCCTTCCCGTTGGGCAATCCATATTGATTGTTTTTTTTCTGCGATGGTATAGTGAATGTATTCCGAGAGGTGTTTTGAGAATTCAAACATCTGGCGACCGGTAATACCTCGTTTCACAATAAAACTTTTATTCAGTCTTACAACATCGTTGATCCAGGGTTGTATCAACAAATTATCTCCAATCGCGATTTCCGCCGTATCATAACCGTTGTTAGATAATAAGACACACAAAATTGAAGCGTCCAACACAATGTCACGGTGATTGGAAATAAACGTGCAAGCCCGATCGTTGGAGATATTCTCAAAACCGGAACAGTCAACTTTTCCCGCCGATTGATTTAACAGATAAAACACCATGTTTTTCACAATGGTATGTTGGAAATCGTAAGTATTATCGAACGATCCCATCGTGTTTTCAAATTCCTCCCAATCAATAGAAGGCATCATGAAAAGGACAACCCGTTTGAACTCAGGATCTTTCAATAGTTTCTCAATAGTGGGAGTAACTTCTTCGTCATGATAAGGGCGAATATCATCAAATTCCTCCATATTCTTCATATCATATATTTTTAATTCAATTCGTTTTCAATAATCCCGGTCATCACCTCTTTGATGTCCAATCCGGCCGCTCTGACCTGTTGTGGAATGAAACTGGTCGAAGTCATGCCCGGAGTTGTATTGACCTCCAGCATTTTTATTTCATGCTCAAAAGAGATGATGTAGTCGACGCGGATGATGCCTTTTGCTCCGATCAAATCATAGACCCGTGATGTCAGCGCCTGTATCTGATTAGTCAAGTCTCCGGAGATCCGCGCCGGGGTGATTTCTTCCACTTTGTCGGCATTGTATTTTGCCTCAAAATCGAAGAATTCGTTTTTACTGACCACTTCCGTAAGCGGGAAGACCACTTCCTTGCCTTTTATTTTATAGCAACCGCAAGTGACTTCTATCCCTGACATAAAGCTTTCTACGATCACTTCATCTCCTTCGTCGAAGGCTTTTTGTATGGCCGGAATTAATTCTTCCTGCGATTTCACCTTTGTTGTTCCGCAACTGGAGCCCCCATCGTTGGGTTTTACAAAGACTGGAAGTCCCAGGCGTTTTACGACCTCAGAAGCAACCGGGAGTTGTTTGTTCATCAACCGGATGGAATCGGCAACACGGATTCCCATGCTTTTCAGGTAGTTGTTACAAATAAACTTGTTAAAAGTGAGCGATGCGGCAAGTACTCCACAGCAGGAGTAAGGGAGGTTTATCATATCGAAATAACCTTGTAAACGTCCGTTTTCTCCGGGAGTGCCATGGATAGTGATGTATGCAAAATCAAACCGGATCTTTTTCTCTCCGGACACGAAGCTAAAATCGTTTTTGTCAATTGGAGCAGTCCGGTTGTTCTCCAGTTCAACATGCCAATCTCCTTTCCTGATGATCACAACATATAAATTATACTTTTCTTTATCAATAAAAGAAAGAATTCCCTGGGCGCTTTTCAGGGAAATAATGTATTCCGAAGAATCCCCTCCCGCTATAATTGCAATCTCCTTTTTATTCATTGCTTGATAGATTTGAATAATTTCTCCATTTTTCGAGCAGCTGTTTCATGTCGTCCGGCAGAGGCGTTTCAAAAAAGATCTCTTTTCCGGTGGCAGGATGGACAAAACCCAGGGTTTCTGCGTGTAATGCCTGGCGTGGACACAATTCAAAACAATTTTGAATGAATTGTTTGTATTTCGTATGGTGATTTCCTTTCAATATCTGATTGCCACCGTAACGGGAGTCGTTGAACAGGGTATGACCGATGTACTTCATGTGTACCCTGATCTGGTGGGTACGTCCGGTTTCCAGGCGACATTCCACTAAAGTAACATAACCGAAACGTTCCAGTACTTTGTAATGCGTGATTGCCGGTTTCCCCAGATCTCCACCGGGAAAAACAGTCATTTGTAGTTTTTCTTTGGGGTTTCTGCCGATATTTCCTTCGATTGTTCCTTCGTCCTCTTTTACATTTCCCCAGACCAATGCGATGTATTTACGGCGGGTCGTCTTATTAAAAAATTGAAATCCCAGCTTCGTTTTTGCGTCCGGATTTTTTGCAATGACCAATAACCCGGAAGTGTCTTTGTCTATACGATGCACGAGTCCAAGCCGCGGATCTTTGGCATCAAAACCAATGTCGTCTTTCAGATGCCATGCAATTCCGTTGACCAGCGTTCCGGTGTAGTTCCCATGACCGGGATGTACTACCAGACCTGCTTGCTTATTGACTACCATCACATCTTTATCTTCATAAATAATGTCAAGAGGAATATTTTCGGGGATGATCTCCAACTCGCGACGCGGATAATCCATCATGATGGTAATCACGTCCAGAGGTTTGACTTTGTAATTGGATTTAACGGGATTGCCGTTTACATGAATAAAATCAGCATCTGCAGCTTGTTGAATCCGGTTGCGTGACGCATTTTCGATGCGTACGGACAGGAATTTATCAACCCTTAACAAGCCTTGTCCTTTGTCTGCTACAAAACGGTAATGTTCGTAAAGATCTCCGGTGGAATTTTCTGAAATCCCGGATTCGTCCAAATCATCTTCTATGTCGTCGAAAAAATCTTCCATATGAAAATCAGAACCAGGATTCATCAGGGGTGGTATCAATCACTACAGAGTCTGCCTGTATGGGATCGTTTCCGGAACTGACAAGTATTATTAAACGACTGTTTATTGGCAATTTATCTCCTGCGTTCACCTCTTTTCCATTCGCCTTTAATCCCATCACAAGATCCCGGTAAGCTCCGTCTATAAATTCGACATTGATATGCTCAAATCCGATGGCAGAAAGCATGGCAATGGCCTGACGCTGAGAGAGATCTTTGATGTCTGGAATAATGAACATCTGAGTAGAGAACGCATTGATAGTAAGGTAAATAATCCTGTTTTCCTTTACTTTGGTTCCTGCCTGGGGAGTCATTTCAACAATACTTCCCGGAGCGGCATTTTTAATGAAAGAAGAATCGATGACTTCATAACGCAAGGCGCTTTTTTCAAAAAACGGTGCAGCATCCGAAACTTGCAAGCCTTTTACATCGGGAACGACCACCGCTTTACCGTGTTGAGTGTACATACCCAGCGCCCAAAGTGTTGTCATTATCAGCGCTAACAAAATTCCGATCGCCAACAGAAGTGTTCTGATATAAGGATTGTTCCAGATGAAATTCCAGATTTTTTTCATATGTGCATAATTTGTTTTTTAAAGGTCATATGGAACTCGCGTCATGTTCATGCTCTTTGATGCAAGTTTTGCATGCTCGTTTCATATACATAACTTTGAAATGCCCAAAATTACAAAATATTTACAATGTTTCATGCAGATGAAACAAGAAAAGGGAATAAACCTTTAAAAAGTTCATCCCCTTGATGTCTTGATAAATATCGTAATTAACCGTTATACTCGTCGGATACGGATAATTTTTTTCTTCCTTTTGCACGGCGGGAAGCCAATACCCTGCGTCCATTAGCGCTTTCCATTCTACTGCGGAAGCCATGTTTGTTTTTTCTTTTTCTATTTGAAGGTTGAAATGTCCTTTTCATATCTATTCTATTTTATTATTTCTGTAAACAAATTCGGGCTGCAAAGATATGATTATTTTTTCAATAGGCAAAAATTTTTCCTGCTTTTCTTGTCAAAAAATGCGCTAATTTACCTCGTTTAAATTATGCGAGTAAAAATCTTCCGTATCCATATTTACAGTATACAAGATATTCCGAATCCTGTTTTTGGTATTTTGGTCAAAATAATTACCTTTGCGAGCAGAATATGAATCTTAAAAACAATTAAATTTATTTTATGGCTAGTACAGCAGATTTTAAAAACGGGATGTGTATAGATTTGGAAGGGCAATATTATTATATTGTTGAATTCTTGCACGTTAAACCCGGGAAAGGACCGGCTTTTGTTCGTACAAAACTTAAAAACGTGACTACCGGACGTGTTTTGGAAAAAACATTCAACTCCGGAGTGAAAGTAGACGAAGTCCGTATAGAGAGAAGACCATATCAATTCTTATATCAGGACGATATGGGATATAATTTTATGAATAACGAAACTTTTGACCAGGTATCCATTGCAAAAGAGAATATTACCGGCGTCGATTTCCTGAAAGAAGGGGATGTTGCCGAAGTTGTAGTACATGCAGACTCTGAAACCATTCTTTTTGCAGAACTTCCGGCCCATGTGGTATTGCAAATAACGTATACCGAACCCGGCTTGAAAGGGGATACGGCAACCAATGCGACCAAACCGGCAACTCTTGAAACAGGAGCACAGATCCGTGTTCCGCTGTTTATAGAAGAAGGAGAAAAAATCCGTGTCGATACCCGCGACGGATCATATGTTGAAAGAGCAAAATGATGAAGAAGGGGAGTTAGAGGAAGTTACGAGGAGTTAGAGGGAGTTAAAAGAATGGCTTACGCCGGAAAAATATTCCTCTAACTCTTTCTATCTAACTCCCTCTAACTCCCTCTAACTCCCTCTAACTCCCTCTAACTCCCTCTAACTCCCTCTAACTCCTTATAACTCCTTATAACTCCTTATAACTCCTTATAACTCCTTATAACTCCCCCTCCCCATGCCAAAACTTTCTGTAAAAAAGTGGGCGGAAGAAGACCGCCCGAGAGAAAAAATGTTACTCAAAGGCATTCATTCCTTATCGGATGCCGAACTGCTTGCAATCATTATTGGTTCCGGAAACAAAGAAGAGACCGCTGTAGAGTTGTCTCAACGTATTCTTCTGTCGACAGGAAACAGTCTTAACCGTTTGGGAAAAGTACCCGTTAAGAAATTAATATCAGACTTCAAAGGAGTGGGCGAGGCTAAAGCTATTAGCCTGTGTGCAGCGATGGAACTCGGAAAAAGAAGAAAATCCGAGGATGTTTTCAAGCAAGAGAAGTTTACTTCCAGTCATGATATCTATGAATATTTTTACTCTTTAATGAGCGATCTCCCTCACGAAGAATTCTGGATCGTTTTTCTGAACCGTTCAAACCGGGTGATCGACCGCTTGAAAATAAGTCAGGGCGGTGTTTCTGAGACCGTAGTAGATACTAAACTGATCCTTAAAGAAGCGATTATCAGACTGGCTTCAAGTGTTGTCCTTTGTCATAATCATCCTTCCGGAAATACAGATCCCAGTTGGCAGGATGATGGGATCACCCGTAAAATAAAAGAATGTTGCCTGATGTTTGACATTTCTGTTATAGATCACCTGATTATTTGTGATAATAAATATTATAGCTATGCCGATAACGGGAGAATCTTATAAAACTTATCACTTTAACCCTCGCATATTTGGGTGACTGCAAAAAAAACCTTTACTTTGCAAGCTAAAATGAATGTAATCTATGGCACAGCAAGAAGATGTTTTCAAAAAATTAGTCTCACATTGTAAGGAATACGGTTTTGTTTTTCCTTCGTCTGAAATTTATGACGGTCTGGGCGCTGTCTATGATTATGGACAAAATGGGGTAGAACTTAAAAATAATATAAAAAAATATTGGTGGGACAGTATGACATTACTGAACGAAAATGTAGTCGGTATTGATTCTGCCATTTTCATGCATCCGACCATCTGGAAAGCTTCCGGACACGTGGACGCTTTCAACGATCCGTTGATTGACAACAAAGATTCTAAAAAACGGTATCGTGCAGATGTTTTAATCGAAGAACAGATTGCAAAACTGGAAGATAAGATCAATAAGGAAATTGAAAAGGCTGCAAAACGTTTTGGCGATGCTTTTGATGAAAAACAATTCAGGGAAACCAATTCCAGAGTGTTGGAAAATCAGGCTAAAATCAACGAGTTGCATGCCCGTTTTGCTAAAGCTCTGAATGATAACGACCTTGCCGACTTGCGGCAAATTATTCTGGATTATGAAATCGTTTGTCCTGTTTCAGGTACCAGGAACTGGACGGATGTCCGTCAGTTTAATTTGATGTTTGCCACGGAAATGGGCTCTACTGCCGACGGAGCGATGAAAGTTTACCTTCGTCCGGAAACGGCGCAGGGTATTTTTGTCAATTTCCTGAATGTACAAAAAAGTGGCCGGATGAAAATTCCTTTTGGGATTGCTCAAATCGGTAAAGCTTTCCGCAACGAAATCGTTGCCCGTCAGTTTATATTTCGTATGCGTGAGTTTGAACAAATGGAAATGCAGTTTTTTGTGCGTCCCGGAGAAGAATTGGATTGGTTTGCCAAGTGGAAAGAAATGCGTCTGAAATGGCACAAAGCGCTTGAATTAGGCGATGCAAAATATCGTTACCACGACCATGAAAAATTAGCCCATTATGCAAATGCAGCAACTGATATTGAATTTGAAATGCCGTTTGGTTTCAAAGAAGTGGAAGGAATCCATTCCCGTACGGATTTTGACCTGAGTAGTCATGAGAAATTTTCCGGAAAGAAAATACACTATTTTGACCCGGAACAGAATCAATCGTATATCCCTTATGTGGTTGAAACTTCTATAGGAGTGGATCGTATGTTCCTCAGTATCATGGCCGGATCTTATTGCGAAGAAACGCTTGAGGGAGGCGATACCCGTGTGGTGCTGAAATTACCGGCAGCATTGGCTCCGGTCAAACTGGCTATATTGCCGCTGGTCAAAAAAGATGGTCTGCCTGAAAAAGCGCTGGAAATCATGGAGACGTTGAAATTTAATTTCAATTGCCGGTACGATGAAAAAGATACGGTCGGAAAACGTTATCGCCGCCAGGATGCTATCGGTACACCGTATTGTGTGACGGTAGATTACGATAGTCTAAATGATAATTGCGTGACAATCCGTTATCGTGATACAATGGAACAGGAACGTGTTCCTATCGCTGAACTGGGGAATATTATTTCCGATAAAGTAAGTATGAAGAATTTATTGAAAAAAATTGCCGAATCATGAAAAAAAGTTTAATCGTCATTATTGTACTCGTTGCCATAGTCGCAATTGTTTTCCTTTGGTTTACGGGGACATACAATAAACTGGTAAAATCCGACGAGGCGGTTACCGC
>JAIRZF010000018.1 GCA_031267385.1 Dysgonamonadaceae bacterium
AGCTCTTCTGCTTGTACCACTATTATTTTATCAGGAAAAGCAACAAAAGACGGTCGTCCGTTGATGTGGAAAAACTGTGATACGGAACATCTCAACCAAAGTTTAGTTTATTCGGATAAAAACGGTTATCCGTATTTGGGAGTCGCCCGGAACTCTTCAACCAACGAAAATACTGCAAGTATTTGGATTGGAACGAATTCCGAAGGATTTTCAATAATGAACACTCTTTCTTATAATCTTACCAAAGAACAGATTACCTCGAATAACGGTTCGTTGATGCGAAAAGCATTGTCGGTTTGCAAAAATATTCCGGAATTTAAAAATTTTCTTGATACCCTGCCTCGTCCGATAAACGTAGAAGCGAATTTTGGCGTTATTGATGCGGAAGGAAATGCCGCCTATTTTGAAACCGACGTCAATGGTTATCGCATGGTGGACGTTAATGACCCGGTTATCGCCCCCAACGGTTGTTTGGTTTATACTAATTTCTCTTATTCCGGCTTTTATGACAAAGGAGAAGGTTATATCCGTTATCAGAGCGCTTGGCGACAGTTGTACAAACAATTGCCTTCCAAAAATTTTTCTCCTCAGTGGATACTCAATAACTTGTCCCGTTGCTACTATCATTCCCTCTTAGACGTGGATTTCACAAGCAAAGAAGCCCTGAATTTATTCGGATCATACATCCACGATAGCGACTTGATTGCGCGTAAATCGACGGCAAGCGCCACCGTGATACAAGGTGTTAAAAAAGGAGAAAATCCGGCTTTGACTACCTTGTGGACAGCGCTCGGATATCCGTCCTGTTCGGTCGCCATGCCGGCCTGGGTAAAAGCGGGAAGGAACAATCCCTCGCTTCTGATGCGGGCGGAAGGTCAATACAATTCAAAAATCTGCGATATGGCTTTGGCGTTGAAGGCAACTTTGTACGATGTGGAAAGAGGTCACGGGCAAAGCTATATCCATTTTTCAAAGGTTTTTAATGAAGAAGGAACAGGATATATGCAGCAATTAGCGCCTGTTGAAAACCGGGTCTTTGAAATGACTAATTTGTTGATTGATAAATGGCGTAAAGCAGGCAATCCGGATGTAACCGAAATAAAAACGCTTGGCAAATCCATTTGTGACTTAGTAGAAAGCTCCTGGCCATCGGAATAGATTTTATAACACTCTCACAATTGTACACATGAAAAAACCCTTAATCAATCTGTTCGTTTTTGTATTATTTTTTAATTGGAATACTTTCGCTCAACTCAAACAGGATATTTATCCTCATGATATTGAGTATTTTATCCCTGAAGGTAACTATTCTTTCAATAAACAAATTCCGCTTCCGGGATCTGTCCTCGGATTTGAAATAGGACAGCAGCATGCTGATTGGAATAATGTCCTGGAGTATATGAAAGCTTTGGAAGCGGCTTCCGGTCGGATTTCCATCAAGCAATTCGGCCGTACCAACCAGTTCCGTCCTTTTATACAGGTAACTATCACCTCGGAAAAAAACCAGAAAAATCTGGAAAATATCCGGAAAGAGCATCTTAAACTGGTTGATACGAATGTTTCCGGTGAATTGGATATCGAAAAAATGCCGCTTGTGGTGAATCTGATGTATTCTATCCATGGAAATGAACCTTCGGGCGTAAACTCCTCTCTTGTTCTGGCTTACTTTTTTACCGCTCTGGAGGGAACCGGGATCGAGAATCTACTTGATAATCTGATCCTTGTACTCACGCCGGGACTTAATCCCGATGGGATCAACCGGTTTGCTTCCTGGGCTAATTCATCCCGTAGTTTTCCGGATGTAGCCGATCTCAGTTCCAGGGAATTTTCAGAACCCTGGCCCAGTAGTCGTACCAATCATTACTGGGCGGATTGTAACCGCGACTGGTTGATGGCCCAACATCCCGAAGGTCAAAATGCACTCGACATGTATTTCGAATGGACGGCTAATGTTGTTTGCGATTTTCATGAACAAGGCGGCGATAAGGCCTATTATTTCAGTCCTGGACATCCGAAGCGCACTCATCCTTTAACATCACAGTTGAATCAGGATCTGACAAGCAAATTAACCGCTTATTGTGCACAGGCATTGGATAAAATCGGAACGCTCTATTATTCCAAAGAAGGGTACGATGATTATTATTATGGTAAAGGGGCTGCTTACGGCGATATACACGGCTCGGTATGTATTCTTTTTGAACAACTGGCTTCCCGTGGGCATTTGCGTCCCACCCGCAACCATGGGGAAATGTCGTTTGCATCGACCATACGCAATCAGGCTTTTTCCGGTATTTCCGTCGTACAAGGCGCTTTGGACATAAAAAAAGAATTACTCGAATACCAGCGGAATTATTGCCTCAGTGTACAGGAAAGAACGAAGAAAGAACCGGTTCAGGCTTATGTGTTCAATGCCAGGGGATCACAAGCCATTGAGTATCATTTCATTGAAAACATGAAACGTCATCGTATCGACGTATATCATCTTTCGAAAAAACAATCCATCAACGGAAACGAGTACAATCCGGCGGATTCGTATGTTATCCCGGTCGATCAACAATACCCTTCTATGGTGAAAACCCTGATGGAAAACGTAACCGAATATACCGACAGTACATTTTACGACATTTCCACCTGGACGTTTCCACATGCTTATAACCTGCAATACGACGAATTGGGAAGCATTTCCGGATTATTGGGAGAAAAAATCGAACAACCGGTATTTGTCAGAGGGAAAGTAAACGGCGGAAAAAGCGCTATTGCCTATCTTTTCGAAAATACCCAATACTATTCGTCCGTTTTAATTACGGAACTCCTGAAGCGTAACCTTATCGTCAAAGTAGGAAGTAAACCGTTCACTTATCCGGACGAGCAAAAAACGATCCGTTTCGGTTATGGAACCATATTGGTGCCTGTACAAAGTCAGGTTTTGAGCCCCGGTGAATTGTACGATTTGGTAAACCGTCTCGCGGAAGAATCCGGTGTAGAGGTACATGCCGTTAAACAAGGTCTGATGGCGGATTACGATTTGGGGTCGCCCTCATTCACTCCGATTAGCCTGCCTAAAGTTGCCGTGATCGCGGGTCCCGGAATGGGTATTCCCGAATCGGGCGAAGTCTGGATGCTGTTAAGCAAGCGGTTCCGTATATCGCCGACCCTGATTGATTATAATATACTGTCGAATGTAAACCTGGATAAATACAATGTTCTGGTAATGGCCGACGGAACTCCCACCCGCACTTTATCGCAGGCGGTAGTCGATAAAATCGTGAATTGGGTAGAAAACGGAGGTATCCTGATCGCATCCGGAAGTGCATACTCCTGGACAAACAAAGCAAAACTTACCGATATAAAGACGGTATCTTCCGTTAAAAACGATTCTACCGGCTATAAATCCTATGCTTCACGTCTGGGAGCGAACGCAGGGAATGTAGTTGATGGCGTCATCTTGAATTGCAGGATCGACTATACCCACCCGTTGGCCTACGGCTACAAACAATCGCAAATTGCATTGTTCAAAAACGGGGCTTTGGCTTTTGAGATTTCTAAAAATCCTTATTCATCACCGGTTTCTTACTTGAAAAATCCCTACTTGTCGGGATGTATTTCATCCCAAAATCTGAA
>JAIRZF010000035.1 GCA_031267385.1 Dysgonamonadaceae bacterium
ACCTGTTCTTCCTGTTCGGGAGTCCGGGCTTTGAATTCAATGCTATAATCGGTTAATTCGGGGTTGCCAAAGCAGGCAT
The DNA here is from genome assembly GCA_031267385.1 of Dysgonamonadaceae bacterium. Classification (GTDB taxonomy): domain Bacteria; phylum Bacteroidota; class Bacteroidia; order Bacteroidales; family Azobacteroidaceae; genus BNXB01. The sequence continues at coordinate 80 of JAIRZF010000035.1, forward strand.
AAGCGTCTTTGGATACCAATACGCCACCGGTGACGCTGCAGTTGCCTCGCCCGACAGTCTTCAAGGCCAAGGGCTTTGAAAAGTCTTCCTTGAATGTCGGAAGCGGGACGGCATTGGTTTTCGCCGAAGCGGATATAAGAGGTAGAAAAATAAGAAAAAATGCGATAAATCGGTGTTTCATGATTGTGTGAATTATAAATTAATTCTCTTTCCTCCAAAGTTTTTCCATCTCTTCCAATGATTTCCCTTTTGTTTCGGGAACCATTTTCCAGACAAATATTGCAGAAAGAACGGCCATCAGTCCATAGATGCCATAGGTCATTCCTCCGCTATAAGTCATCATCGGAGGATAGGTAGATGAAATCAGGTAGTTTGCCATCCATTGACCTGCCACTGCAATTGCAACAGCTTGTCCTCTGATCTTATTCGGAAAGATTTCCGCGATCAAAACCCAGCAAATAGGCCCCCAGGACATCATGAAGGAAGCGGTATAGATGATGATGAAAACCAATGTTGCAATACTGATCGTATTGTTAAAGGCCAATATCGAGATGGCGAACATCCCGATAGCCATCCCAATGGAACCCGTGATCAACAGAGGCTTACGTCCCCATTTGTCGACGGTCATGATTGCAATAACCGTGAATATAACATTTATACTACCCATGATAATGGTTTGCATCATGGAGGCGTCTTTTTCAGCGCCCATGCTTTCGAAAATGCGTGGAGCATAGTATAATGCCACGTTGATACCGACAAATTGTTGAAAAACAGATAACAGTATACCAATGATAATAACTGTTTTCCCGTAAGAGAAAATACGGGCTTTTGTCTTTTCTATCGTGGTTTCTATCACGGTTTCCTTGATCTCAGTCAGGATATTCTGCGCTTTTTCTTTGTTCCCGATGATTTTAGTCAGGACGGTCATTGCCCGCTCTTCCTGATTGACCAGCGCCAGATAACGGGGCGTTTCCGGCACAAATAAAATCAGGATTCCGAATATCCCGGCAGGAATAGCTTCCGATGCAAACATATACCGCCATCCTGTATCGTTGATCCATTCGATACTCTGTCCCCTGGCAATTCCCCAGTTAACAAAATAGACGACCAACATTCCGAAAATAATGGCGAACTGGTTGAAAGAAACCAATCGTCCACGGATACCGGCAGGGGCTATTTCTCCGATATACATCGGACAAACGGCAGAAGCGAGTCCTACTCCTATTCCGCCAATGATGCGGTAGAAATTAAACATATAAAGCAATCCCATATCCGGAACTCCTTTTTCAAAAAACAGTATTTCCGGATATCCGGATCCCAATGCAGATACAAAAAACAGAATAGCTGCGATCAGCAATGAGTTTTTCCGTCCTGCACGATTGGAAATAAAACCGGAAAAGGCTCCTCCGATGATGCATCCGATCAAAGCGCTTGAAACGGTGGCTCCATGAGCAAATTCGCCTAATCCCAGAGGCTTGATGAGGAAAGCCTCTATTGATTTTTCCGCTCCGGAAATCACAGCAGTATCGTATCCGAAAAGCAAGCCTCCGAGTGTGGCAACTAATGTGATGGCAAAAATATAGGCAGTGTTATATTGTTTTTCCATTTTAGGTGTACATATTGATGATTGATTCGTACAATTCTTGTTTTCCGCTGATCTGAGCAGGTTCACCGCTTTTTGCTGCGATGTTACGAAGATCTTCCAGGGTAAATTTACCTTCGGCAAAAGCTTTTCCGTTTCCCGTATCGAAAGAGGCATATCTTGCGGCACGCATTTTACTGTAATCCGAATGTTGGAGAATATCGGCGGCGATGGACAGAGCACGTGCAAAAACGTCCATTCCTGAGATATGAGCAATGAAAATATCTTCCGGGTCAGTCGAGTTGCGACGTGTTTTTGCATCGAAGTTAGCGCCTCCGTTTCCTAAGCCTCCGGCTTGTACAATAACCAACATCGCTTGCACCAGTTCATAAATATCAATCGGGAACTGGTCGGTATCCCAACCATTCTGATAATCGCCGCGGTTGGCATCGATAGAACCCAAAAGACCGGCATCGACAGCAGCCTGAAGTTCGTGCTCGAAAGTGTGACCCGACAATGTAGCATGATTTACTTCGATGTTTACTTTGAAATCTTTATCCAAACCGTAATGACGCAAAAATCCAATGACGGTTTCAGTGTCGGCATCGTATTGATGTTTTGTCGGTTCCATCGGTTTCGGTTCAATCAGGAAAGTACCTTCGAAACCCTGCTTACGGCCATAATCGCGAGCCATCGTCAACATCATTGCCAGATGATCTTTTTCGCGTTTCATGTCTGTATTCAACAAACTCATATAGCCTTCACGACCGCCCCAGAACACATAATTTGAACCACCCAGAGCAATCGTCGCATCAATTGCGTTCTTGATCTGTGCTCCAGCCCATGCTAAAGAATCAAAATTAGGATTTGTAGCCGCACCGTTCATATATCGCGGGTGACTGAACACATTGGCGGTTCCCCACAATAATTTTATTCCGGAAGCGGCTTGTTTTTCTTTGGCATAGGCTACTATTTTAGCCAGGTTGCTTTCATATTCTGCAAACGTTTTTCCTTCATCGACTAAGTCCACATCGTGAAAACAATAGAAATGGATGCCTGTTTTAGTCATAAATTCAAAAGCGGCATCCATCTTTAGTTTTGCGCGACTGATAGCATCCGGTGCATCATTCCATGGGAATACTTTTGTTCCCGGGCCAAACGGGTCGCCTCCTTCCGCACACAAAGTATGCCAGTAAGCCATAGAAAAACGGAACCAATCTTTCATTGTCTTGCCCATCACTACCCGGTTTTCATCATACCAACGAAAGGCCAATGGATTTTTACTTGACTCACCTTCAAATTTGATTTTTCCAATTCCAGGAAAAAATTCTTTACTTCCTTTTAAGATTTCCATAATACATTTATTTTTTATTTAGACAGTATAATTTAATTGATCAGAATTTCTCTCCAATTCTCATAAGCATCCCGGTACTGTTCTGCTTTCCCGGTTTCCGGTTCTACGACAGCCAGTTTTTCCAATGATGCAAATGCTTCTTTGTTCGATGCGTAAATGCCCGCTCCTATTCCGGCGCCTTTGGCAGCTCCGGCAGCTCCGTCCGTATCGTATAGTTCAATCGTCGCTCCTGATACGCAAGCTAATGCTTCACGGAAAACAGGACTGAGGAACATGTTGGCATTTCCGGCACGTATCATACGGATGTCCATTCCCATTTCCATCATGACTTCCATGCCGTATTTGAATGAAAAAACAATTCCTTCCTGCGCCGCCCGGATGAGATCGTTCCGGGTATGGGTATTAAAATTAATTCCATGGAAAGAGCAATTTGTTTCCGTATTTTGTAACATGCGCTCGGAACCATTGCCGAACGGGATAATGGAAATTCCTTTCGAACCGACAGGCGATTTTGCAGCCAGGGCATTCATGGCATCGTAATTGACGCCCTCTCCCACTACATTTTTGCGAATCCAGGAATTGAGTATGCCTGTACCGTTGATACACAACAGCACTCCCAGACGGGTCTGTTCTTTTGTATGATTGACATGAGCGAATGTATTCACCCTCGAAAAAGGATCGTAGTTCACTTCATCCAGGACTCCATATACTACTCCGGAAGTTCCCGCCGTAGCCGCAATTTCTCCGGGATTGAACACATTCAATGATAGGGCGTTATTGGGTTGATCGCCGGCTCTGTAAGTTACAGGTGTTCCCTCTTTCAGCCCTAATTCCAGAGCAGCTCCGGCAGAAACTGTTCCCTGAATTCCGAACACCGGTTTAATTGGGGGCGCAAAACTTGTATCAAACCCAAAATAATCCATGACATCCTTGGAGATCGTGTTTTGTTTGAAATCCCAGAAAATACCTTCCGAAAGGCCTTCCTCCGTCACGACAATATTTCCGGTGAGTTTCATCCCGATGTAGTCGCCCGGAAGCATGAACTTATCAATTTGTGCATAAATCTGAGGTTCATTTTCCTTTACCCAGGCCAGTTTGGCGGCGGTGAAATTTCCGGGGGAATTTAATAAATGCGAGAGGCATTTTTTTTCTCCGATTGCTTTGAAGGCTTTCTCTCCGTACGGAACGGCGCGGCTGTCGCACCAGATAATCGAAGGACGAAGTATTTGCTGTTTTTTATCGACCAATACCAGGCCATGCATCTGCCATGAAATACCGATTGCTTTGATATCTCCGGCTGAAACGCCGGACTTCTGCATTACCGATTGATGAGCTGATTTCAAATTTTCCCACCATATTTCAGGATCCTGTTCCGCCCACCCCGGTTTGGCGGCATAAATATTCATTTCCGACTTTGGGAAATAATCCGAAGCCCGGATTTTCCCGGTCTGTGCATCGACCAGACACGCTTTTACCGAAGAACTACCGATGTCGTACCCTAATAAATACATTTTATTTGTTTTTATGATTTAATTCAACCTGACTATTATTGTATTTTTTACAATATAATTATTCGATGGTGGTCATACGTTTATTGTACAATATCTTATCGAATTTAAATAATCTTGCTGCCCGGTGGGCTACTTTTGTCTGACGTTCTTCTAATGGGACAATGTATTTTATGCCGGATATCCTCTTATGAAAATTCCTGACATCCAGCTCTTTGCGGTATATTGCCTCGTATAATTTCCTCAATTCGGATTCGGTGAATTTTGATGGTAATAATTCAAATACGATAGCAGGATCAAATTCTACCCACCGGCGTATTTCTTCAAGAGATTCTTCCACTATCTGATTGTGGTCGAAAGGCATAGTGGGAAGCTCATTGACCGGGCACCATTCAACCGATTGATATTTGGAGACGTTATTGAGCCTGCGATTGATTTTACAAAGAGAAAGATAGGAAATAGTGATCAGCCGGTCAATTCTGTTGCTATATGCAAATTCGAGCCATCCGATGTCATCCGGATTTCGCGTGCGTTCGGGGGATGTGAAACTCTTAAACTGCTTCAGAGTTATTTTTTTTATTCCGGTCAGTTCGTTCAGTACACGATGGGCAGCTTCGTCTGCATTTTCATGTTGATAAATCAAACTTCCGGGTAATTTCAAATCCCGAAGGCGGGGTAATTGAGTGTTACGCTCAACGAGCAGGACGTTCAATTGTGTGTTGTCAAAGCCAAAAACAACACAATCAACCGAAACATAAGTCTGCATAAAATGATCTTTAGCCAATATTGTATTCATTTCTCAAAGGTATTAGGTGTGCAAATATAGTGTTTGCGAAAATAAAAAACAATAAAAATCTCGGGAAATTTAATATAATAAACTGTAATACAATGAATTGAATATAGTATGAAACACAATAAGAATTTGTTTGCTTATTGTATTCTGTACGATATTTAGAATTCCTGAGTGACGAAGTCGGGAGATTTGCAAATCCGGAATTTTCATGTAACTTTGCGCCCGATATTAAAACCCTTGCATACATTAAAAACCCTTGCATAAAAACAATGCCTTTTTTACAAAGAAATATTAATTTTTCCCCGCTTTTTAACATTAATGATTTGAAAGTGCACCGCTTGCGTTATGCAGAGGCAATATCCCCCAGATTTCCCGCCGGCTCCCGCCGGCTCGGGCTTGCAGAGCGCGAGTCCGCGTCGCTCGTAGCCAAGTCCGCGTCGCTCGTAGCCGGGAACGCGCCGCTCGTAGCCGGGAACGCGTTGCTCGTAGCCGGGAACGCGTCGCTCGTAGCCGGGAACGCGTCGCTCGTAGCCGGGAACGCGTCGCTCGTAGCCGGGAACGCGTCACTCGGACGCGAATCCCTGTTATGGAATTTCGAATATATCACCCTGATTTTTAACAACATAAATGATTAACAATATAAATTATCGACAGCATGTCTAAAACAATTCCAAGAAAAGACGCTGATTTCGACGAAGTACAAGCTGTAATCACGACGAAAACGACACAGAATCTGGGCAACTGGATGATTGATGCTTTGTGGTACAACAACCAGCTGATCCCCGCGCAATCCCGATGGACGATGGATTGGACAGCCTGGCAGAATCCCAATACCCGCACGTCGCTCATCACTTTCACGAAAAACGAAGCCCGGAAAAATTACGAACCACTGCTCCGCAAACTCGTGGAAATGCTAAAATCAAGCAGCCTCGTAACTCCTGCCGACCTCAAAGAAATGGGGATACTAACGGATAAAGGCGGCGGTGGTGGCCACCACCCCGCGCCCAATACCTATCCCGATGCAGACATCGACTCCTCGACGATCAGGAGGCTCGGAATTCACTTTTTCGACCACGGTTCCAAATCTCACGCCAAACCGCACGGCATACACGGCGCAGGGATTCGCTGGGGACTCCGCGAAGAAGCTCCGACTGACATCAACCTCCTGAATAACTCTTCGTTTGTCACTCATTCCCCTTTCACCTTCGATTTTAACGAAGCTGACCGCGGGAAAACGCTCTGGTTTTGCCTCTGTTGGGAAAATACTACCGGCGAAAAAGGCCCCTGGGGCGAAATAGGAAGCGCAATCATCCCGTGAAAAAAGACCGTAAGACCGTAAGATGGTAAGATGGTAAGACATGTAAGACATGTAAGACATGTAAGAAAAAAGGAGATCTTTTAATCTTACGGCCTTTTTTATTTGCAAATCCGTAATTTTCATGTAACTTCGCGCCCGACATTCACATACAATGAGGCATAATGCAAGAAATCTTCAGGAATAATCATTCTTCTCTGTTTTTTAACATCTGCAATTTGGATGTTGACAAATATTTGTTAACACACACACACACACACACACACACACACACACACACACACACACACACACACACAGCCTCGCGCGTATATAGTAAAAATCTTTCACATAACAACAGGGTGCACCGCACAACATTAGTAGAACGCCCACCGTAGGCGTAAGAAGACCGTAAGACATGTAAGATGGTAAGACCGTAAGATGGTAAGACCGTAAGAAGGAAGAGTAAAAAAAGAACAATGAAAAACAAAAAAGGAAATGAAAAACAGACACATACACAAGAAAATACTTCTTTTATTAATGATCGCCCTCCCGGCAATGTTCGCAACAGGCAGGGCGTATGCCCAGGAGTTCAC
>JAIRZF010000184.1 GCA_031267385.1 Dysgonamonadaceae bacterium
GGGAAGGGGAGGCCGTAGCGGTCGTTGCTTTTACTCTCTATTCCCTTATCCTTATTCTCCGAAAACACTTCCTCGCAGTGGCATGTCATATTGAACGAGTTATTATAAAGCAGTTCAATCTGGCTGTACAGTTCCGTGATATTGTTTCTGGTGGTTGTGCCCGTATCTAAAAGTTTATATTTCGCTCTGCGGAACAGGGCGAGAGTAAGTCGTGTCCGCTCTGACAGCGGGTTGGTTATTTCGTCCGATTCGTCGAAGATGAGGCATATTTTGCGTGAGCGGGTTTTGACAAACCTTTTCAGTTCACGTCTCAGTTTCCCCAGCATAGAGATGGACAGGAGAAGGATTTTTCCCGTTGGGATATGGTGCAAATCCTGCCTTCTGGCAAGTTTGATAAAATCTTCCCCGTTATGTTTCAGGAACGGCTCCCATGTCAGGTTAACGGCGATGGCGGGGGCGAGGATGATTACGTTTTGCACCTGCCGGTTCGCCAGGCGGTATTTTCCGTAATGATATGCCACGGCGGTCTTGCCGCTTCCCTGCTGCCAGTTGAGAAGGGCGTATTTCTTTTGAAATATCAGCTCCATATCTTTTTTCTGCAACTGTGTGAAACGGCATTTCTCCCCCTCCTTATTAATAAAGCAGAGCGTATCAATATAATTGTCTAATCCGTAAACGGACTCCATTGTATTGAAGGGCCTGCTTTGCAGGGTGTATGCTTTGCGTTTACGTTCAACGGTTCGCATCGCAAGGGTATATTGGGCCTCAAGCTTTGGGGTCATTTTGCCGTACAGTGGCAATGTCGCGCCATGAACGACTAAATCATTTATTGAAACCCGCTTGGTCTCGACCTTGTCCAAAAGATGCGGGGCGTATCCTTTCAGTTTGAAGCCGTAAGATGTCCTGACTAAGGCAACCTCCTTGCGCGGCGTCTCGTTCTGCGCCTGTATGTAACGACGAAGGATGGAAAGGACTTTGGCCTGCGTCAGGCGGTTTCTTTCCCACTCCGTATATTCCATGTTGCTGCAATGCTCCGGCGGCGTTTGATTACGGAATTTTGAGATGAGGGTTGTCGCTTTTTTGTAATGTTTCTCCAAACACGGATGCGTCTTGAGTTCAAAGAGGTATTTTTTCAACCTGTATTCAAATGCCGCCGCCTCGTTGCTGTTTATCCGGCAGGATTCACGGTTTATTTGAATTTTCAGGCTGCTTTTAAGACGTTTAAAATCCCTTATGCGTTCTTCCAGCTCTTCGTAAGTCAAAAATTCTTCCGGCAGATACGCCTTCTTTTCGATATATCCCGATTCGCGGGAAAAGATCATGATTTTGGTTTCAAAATCTTCTACGCCCATTCTTGCGAAAGCGTTGGACGGTAACGCCATCTGGCCGATGAAAGAAAAATTACGGTTTATTGCATTTACCTGTGTCTTGTCCCAAAAACCGCTTTCGAGGAATGAATGGGGGACAATCATCGCCAGCAATCCCGCCGGATTGAGCATCCGGACTGCTTTGAGGCAATAGTAGAATTGCGAAGGCATACCGTCGAAGTCGAGATTAAAGGGCGGATTCCCGATAATAATATCGAATTTACCCGGTGGATAGTATTGCCGGATGTCGCAGGTTTCGATGTGAGATACAGGGTAGAGGTATTTGGCGACCGTTACGGCATTTTCATCCACATCGAAGCCATACGCATTATGAGGATTGGGCAGATGATTGAAAAAATTACCCATGCCACAACACATGTCAAGTACCGTATCGGTAATATCCGGCTCTACAAGTTCTACCATTTGTTTGCATAAGGTATGTGGCGTAAAGAACTGCCCCACTTCAAATTCCTTTTTTGCTTTGGCATATTCGTGATAGTTTTCAAAGTCTGCCTGGTGGAGGTTGTGCAATCCCCCCAGTCCTGTGTAGCTGTTATAGACCGTTTCCGGCGGAAGCGTTTCCTTGCCACCATGGATAGCTTGCAGTATCTTTCCGTTGGTTTCCGCCCGCCCTGATTGGGGAATAGTTTGTTCGACGATTGTGTACATCACTATTTTTGTTTAATTGTTAACTGTTCCGGCAAATTTTTCCCAGATACAGGTTTTTCCATCACGGCTCAAACTGTTCCAATAATTATTACAGGCATCTACAAATGCCTGGTAGCCGTCTTCAGGGTCAAATTCAAATTGCCGGTAGCCGGTTATATTCTCCATCTGCCGGAAGTCGGTTTTTCTCCACCATTGCTCTGCTTTGTTGTGATTTAAATCTTTTGTCGATCTCATATTAATTTTTTTTAATGATTTTGAAGGAAACAGACTGTCCGTTTCCAAAGGCAGGCAAAGGTTCGTGTCCCGTCCTCAAGACAAGGTTTCAGGAGAAAATACTACCCGGAAGGGTGGAGAGTATTATTTTTAAATGTTCACAAAATCAATAATAAATTAAACTCAAAGACTTATGCAAACACAAAAGAAAGAATTAAGTTTTAAAGGAGAAAACATTTATGTCGGAATAGATGTCC
>JAIRZF010000198.1 GCA_031267385.1 Dysgonamonadaceae bacterium
TAACTCAATATTATTCACAGCGTTATCATAATTACATGCACATAATAAAGTGCACAAGAAAGCAAAATATACAAATATTTTTTTCATCATATACTTGTGGTTTATATAGTAGATGAGGCCTCCCTCTCTGTTTCTCGGGACGATCGACTTTTGAGGATGACCTCATCTAATTGGCAGAATCAATAATTAGGCTGCACTATACTATTATAGGTAATAATTGTGAGCATGCAATAAGAACAACGCCAAGTTCTCTTAGTAGTATATGCTGTCGATTGTATATCTACCAAATTCCATGTATGAGAATGCGTATTTCCGCTTCCATTTCCGCTTCCATTTCCGCTTCCATTCCCGCTTCCATTCCCACTTCCATTTCCACTTCCATTTGTTTGGGAACTACTACTGTCTTTTGGCACACTCGCGTTACATCGAGTACATACATTGTAAATCGTAGACGCTCCATAGTTCCAATTGTGTCCCTGTTGAGCACATGTGCTAGTAGAAGTATAACCGTTGCCTGTACCTTTTGCACCATCGGCACTGTTAGAACAGAACGTTTCATCTTGAGAGCTGCAAGTTTTTCCTAACTCTGTCGTAAATGAACAACTTGAGGAATTACCCACTCCATCACTACATACATACGTTCTTAACTCATATGATCCAGAAGATGAATCTTCATTTGATAGCGCTTCTACATTATCTATTTTTAGATTGTAACCTTTACCATCACTGATAGTAACAGTAAGGTTAAATACCATGACAGCAATGGTGCATGTTATAAAGAATTTAAAAATTATTTTACGTTTCATGATAAAAATTTGATTTTTAATATTTGTGTTAATTAAAATTTTTGTTGCCGGTAACGTAAACAAAACATCGGATATAAAATTTGCACGACCGATTGCTTGGTTTGCAACTTCACGTTTTTCCTATAAAGAGCGTGCCATTGTCGTAGGAAAATACTCGACAATCTCTCTGCCCACTCAAGTTGTTTTTCCCTTTGAAGTCCTCTTATGAACCACTACCGCCTTTACCAACAAGGGACATGGCAAAGGCTATCTCAGGTAAACTTATTTTTCCCCAATTCCCAAATAGTATATTTTTTCCTGTATTGCGAACCGATTATTTTATTTTGACTGCCATCGAAGTTTAGTTTCTGCATTTCCGTTTGTACCGGATATGCAAATAAACATAACACTTTTGAATCAACGTCTATTACACTCAATATAAATAACATCACTACCTTCATCCTAAATTTTTAGTTCTTAGTTCTTAACTCTGTTTTTCACCACCAAATTTGTTTTCCGTTCTCGTACGTAAAAATCCGCTCTTCTTTCCCGCGTGTATGATTTTTCAACAAATACAATCCGCCTACGGGCACATTGGTATATACCAAACTGTCGGATTCGGCCGTTACCTGGCCTAAAGATTGCCAACCGGCCGCCGCATAATAAAGCAATTCGTAATGGTCGCCCGGTGTAATATTGTTATCGTCGTTGCGGGGCAGGTAACGAATCCAATCTACCTGCATCGATTGTCCGAAATCCATTCCAATCCAACTGTTTGAGCCGTCAGCCGAATCAAAGAAAGTAAGTCCGTCGCCATCAAAAGCATGCTCTTTCCGGTTATTCCCCAAGTGAGAAGAATTAGTCAATATCTTTCCGGTAGTTTCGATCCGGGTATTTCCCGAATAAAATTCGATTTCCGCTACATTGCAATAGCCGTTTTCCGGAGAAACATACCGCCAATACCGGTAAGGGCGTGCGAGTTGTGTGTGCACGCTATCGTAGCACATTTGAGGATTTCGGGTAATTGTTCCGGCAGTCGCGACAGTCCGGAAATCGGGATAATCGGAAGCTTCAAAACGGCCATTTTCCATCCGGGAACTATAATAGGCGACCCCGCTGAATACCGGAAATTTTCGCCGGAGCGCTAAGCGTTGGTGTTGAGTGGAATCGGGGATAAGCGAATGTACCTTTCCGTCGACGGAAGCAAGCGCCGGATAACCGGCCGGAATAAGCGAACCGCCGGCATATAATACCGGTAAATAAACGATATCGCGCCCCATATTGGTAAATTGCACTTGGCCATTTCGTTGAATTTCAGCCCAATGAATGGGAATCCAATGCTGATTATCGAATACGGCCAAATAAGCAAACCGGGTTTGTATGTCTTTCGCTTTATTAATCGGCAAAGTAATATCTACACCCTCAAAATAATGGCTGGAAACGTCTTTGGTAAAAGGCGTATTGAATGCGGAGGGAATGGCTTCGTTTCCTTTTTTATCGAACAGGCTCCCTCTTTGGTAAGCATACGTTCGCCGGAAAGCTTTGGCCATTTTGTAGCCCGGTTTATTCGGATAGCCGGGGTTGCTTTCTCCACCCATAAAGGGGACTTCTTTCCCGTTATTGTCCAACAGGACATTCCAATCGTGACCATGACTGCGAAACGGCCACTGGGGAGTGTAATCCATACATACCGGCAAGCCGCAAGCACGCATCACATATACCGCCCACTGTGCGTAGTCTTTACAACTACCCATTTTCATATTCGCCAAAAGCGAAGCAGGATGATCGATGGGCGAAGACGCAAATACGTCGTGAATATGAAATCCTCGTTTTTTAATTTGGTCGTTAAGAAACAATGCCGCCCAGTAGGTTGAATTCTTTCTATCGTCTTCAAAATCCATCCAGGCAATTACCGGCAGGTATTCGGCTTCGATGCTCTCCCGCCAGGCTTCCCGGTTTTCGTTACCGAAACAGTAAGGCAATAAATACTCGCAAAAATCGGAGAATGACAGGTGTTTAGCCCATTTCCCTTCCTGCCAGTGACGGCAGGCATGGTCGATATGACTGATCAGGTATTGCGCGGATATGTGTTGTACATCTAATTTTATATTTGTTCCGGCATTAGGCGATCCCAACTGTTTATAAAGCAGTTCGTAGGCCGGTTTACAGGCTTCCGGATCCGGGATATTCCGGTTAATCGAATCAATTGCTTCATAATAAGCGGAAAGCGTTTTACCCTCCACGGTATAATGATATAACATATTTTCAATCAAAAAACAGGCGGCTTTGTATTTTA
>JAIRZF010000208.1 GCA_031267385.1 Dysgonamonadaceae bacterium
AAAGAACTCAATCCTGAACTTAAACCGTATAATTTTTTCTATCTGCGCGACAAAAGTAATTATAATATGAGCGCCGATTATTCTTTCCAACGAAAAAAACTATTATTTCAGGGTGAAACCGCCATAGGAAAAAACGGGGCGACTGCAACCATCAATAATCTGCTGATCACTCCGGCCTCATTCTTTGCTTTTTCCATATCGTACCGGAACTACAATCGTGATTATCAGGCGCATTTCGCCCGATCTTTGAGTGAATCTTCTTCCATTCAAAATGAATCCGGATTCTATCTGGGAGCAAAATATTCCTTACAAAAATGGCAGATGGCCGGATATATCGATATATTTCGTTTCCCCTGGCTTAAATATGGAATCGACGCTCCATCTACCGGGAAAGACATCCTATTGCAGGTTAATTATACTCCCAAATCCTTTCTGGCCATGAATATCCGTTACAAAATGAAAGAGAAAGAAAAAAATAAAACAGATAAAACCGTAGATATAGTGACCTACAACCAGCACCGATGGAGGTATCAATTGAATTACAAACCAAATTCACAACTAAACACAAAAACTCAACTCGATTATAATATCTATTCACAGGAGGATAATACATCCGACGGATGGTCAGTTTCACAATCTTTCGGATATAAAACAAAAAATTCAAAGTTTCAGATGGATCTGTCACTCGCATATTTTAATGCTATAGATTGGAATAATCGCATTTATAGCTACGAAAAAAATATTTTATATGTTTTTAACATGCCCTCGTATTATGGTGAAGGAATCCGATATTATACCACTCTGAAATGGAATATATACCGCTTTTTAAGCTTTTATTCAAAAATTTCTTTCTTCCGTTATTTTGATAAAAACACTATCGGTTCCGGATTAGAAAAGATTGATGGGCGGGAAAAATCAGAAATTAATTTTCTTTTAAAACTTAATTTTTGACATTGTATATAAATTTTTTATATATTTGTCTCCGATTTTGATTACACTAAAAATTGTGGAGGATAGTATACTGCATTTGTAGTTACCTTAAATTAGTGTCGCCATAGATGATGATCCTGCGGGGGTGAGTGCATGATTTAAGTTAAAATTACTTAAAGGTATATTGTATTGAAACAAACTTGTTGCTTTATTCTAACTTTTTGGTTTTATTTGCGTTTTAATATGACGCGTCTAACCCGCCGGGTATTTCGAAGAGGGGGAGTTTGTGCCACTTTGTGGTCTGTTTCCGATCTGCATCTGCAAGTGTAATGAATTTGAGCATATTTTGAGTAAACTTTATTATTTATTGTTATGGCAAACGAGAAAAAAACAAGAATCAGAAGAACAAGAGACGTCATTGACAATCAGTTGATGAGCGCGGTTTGTAGAGTTATTAATGAATTAGGATTTTCTCAGTTGGGGATCAATTCCGTATCTGAGGTCGCGAAAGTAGAAAAAGCCTACATTTACCGTAATTTCGAGAGTTTTGACAACCTCCTGGAAAGGTATTTCATCAGAAATGATTTCTGGGAAAGGTTTATCGTTCAGAAAGCTTATAATGAACATGGTTCAGACCTGAAAGAAATGTTCATATATTATCTGACGGAACTCTATAAAACTATGGATCAGAATCGGGAATTTGAAAGTATTGCAAGGTGGGAAATCGCCGAACCTACTCCCTATATTCTGCGTCATGCGAGGAGAAGGGAACTTGACAACCAAAAATTCATGGAAAAGAATGTCGAACATTTCAAGGGTTCGGATATTGATATCGAAGCGATTTATGCTTTGCTGATTTCCGGTATCTATTATCTGAACATGCACAAAAATGTTTCTACTTTCTCTAATATCGATTTTACAACCCGTGAAGGCAAGAGACGTCTGATAAAAACAATCGAGCAATTAGCCGGTGTATTGTTTAAATAACAAACGGAAATTTTTTTTGGGGAGTTAAAATGGCAGCTTTTTGTCATTAAACAAAATATATAAAGGTGTGTTAATACTTTTAGCACGCCTTTTTTGTGTAATCCAACCAAAATTTAAATAATTTTATTACGGAAAAATTTCTTTATTCAATAACGAAGTCGTAATTTTGCAGTTCATTAAACAAACGATCATTTTATAAACAATAAATTTTTAATTATGGCTAAAATAACTGTTGTAGGAGCCGGAAATGTAGGAGCAACCTGTGCAAATGTACTGGTATTCAATAAAATTGCGGATGAAGTAGTCATGCTCGACGTCAAAGAAGGCGTCGCCGAAGGTAAAGCTATCGATATGATGCAGACAGCTCAGACTTTGTGCTTCGAGACCAAAGTGGTGGGTGTTACCAACGATTACTCTAAAACAGCTGATTCTGATGTTATCGTTGTCACTTCAGGAATTCCACGTAAACCGGGTATGACCCGCGAAGAGTTGATCGGAGTAAATGCCAACATCGTAAAAAGTGTTGTCGAAAATTGTTTGAAATTTTCTCCCGATGCAATTTTCATCATCATTTCCAATCCAATGGATACAATGACTTACCTGACATTGAAAGCTACAGGCCTGCCGAAAAACAGAGTAATCGGCATGGGAGGCGCCCTCGACAGTTCCCGCTTCAAATATTACCTGAGCCAGGCGCTGAACGTTAATCCGGCACAAGTGGGCGGAACGGTGATCGGAGGACATGGAGATACGACAATGATCCCTTTGAAACGTCTTGCTACTTATAACGGAACTCCGGTTGCCCAATTATTGGATGCTGCAACTCTGGATAAAGTGGTTGTCGATACTATGGTTGGCGGAGCAACTCTGACCGGCTTGCTCGGAACTTCGGCCTGGTATGCTCCGGGAGCTGCAGGCGCTTATGTCGCGGAATCAATCATTCGCGATTATAAACGCGTGATCCCCTGTTGTGTATACCTGGAAGGTGAATATGGACAAAAGGATATCTGTATCGGTGTTCCTGCTATCCTGGGACGTAATGGCGTTGAAAAAATCGTTGATTTCAAACTAAACGATGAAGAAAAAGCTTTATTTGAAAAAAGCGCAGAGGCTGTTCGTAAAACAAATGATGTGTTGAAAGAAATCAAAGCGCTTTGATAGATATTCTTTACAAAGGTTTTATCATAGGAATATTGGTTTCCGCTCCAATGGGGCCAATAGGGCTTTTATGCATCCAGCGGACTTTAAACAAAGGCCGCTGGCATGGCCTTTGTTCGGGTATTGGAGCAGCATTATCCGATCTGGTCTACGCAATAATCACGTGTCTGGGAATGGGGTATGTCATTGATTTTGTAGAAGATAACAAGAGCATATTACTACTGATTGGTAGTTTTTTATTGTTGTTCTTCGGATACTATATCTATCGTTCAAATCCGTCTAAAAACCTTCGAAAATCCAAAGAGACGGTGAATACTTATCACCAGGACACAGTTACAGCCTTTCTACTCGCCCTTTCCAATCCTTTGATCATATTTCTTTTTATCGCATTATTCGCCCGGTTCAATTTCATCTCACCCGATGAAAATGAGACCCTATTTTCTATGATCCTGGGACTTTCTGCTGTCGTTATCGGAGCCTTTAGCTGGTGGTTTCTGATTACTTTTTTGGTGGGAAAATTACGTAAAAACTTCAATCTAAGAGGATTATGGATCATGAACCGCATTGTCGGCATTGCAATCATATTCCTCTCAATAGCAGGCGTAATCTCCTCCATTTGGGATATGACAAGACTACACTACTCTATAATGTTTATCACATTATAATATAATGTTACTCCGCTTTTGAAATGATAAAATCAGGAAAAAGTCAAAAAAAAATTGCATATTCTCCAAAAAAAACTACATTTACTCCCATAATATGTACTAGCAGGTAACATTTGTTAATCTAAAATAAAAAATAATGACGTATGAAAAAAGAGATTGCTTTACATGCAAGGGATAATTTTTTTCATGTATTTTCATTAAAGGATAATGTCACAAAACATTTTTTATCTTTCGGTAAAGTTGGGAATGGCCCGGAAGAGCTAATAGCGTGTAGCGGATTTGACATAACGGACGGTTATTTATCTGTTATAGAGCCTAGTAAGGCAATATTATACACATATCCAATTGAACAGTTAATAACAAGAGGCATAGGAAAGCCTAATCGAATTTTGGAATTACCAAAAGAATATGTCCCTTTTGTAAGGACCACTAATTGGGGAAATAAAGGAACGGCCGTTTTGGATTCCAAAGGGGGATATCGCTTTATTTTATTAAATAACCAAGGAAATTCAACAGGTAAATTTCATAAAATACCAAATAAGGAAAATCAAGACTTACAAAGTTTTTTATTACAACAACTTTGGACAAGTTGTTTATATTATGATCAAAATAGTGACGTCCTTGTTTTAGGCACAATATTGGGTGATGTCTTAGAGATATATAATCTAAGAGATGGTACGGAAAAAGTACTTGTAGGAAAACAAGGTGAACCATCAATTAATAGAGAGGGAAGCGCTCTTTCTTTAATAAGTGCAAATGGCTATCAAGAAATATTTATTGGTAATTCTGAAATATATGCTCTCTACTCTGATATTTCTATTGACGAAGTAAAAAAAGCGGATAATGAAGGAAGAACAACTCCTAATGGAGGGAATCTTATTCGTATTTTTTCGTTTGATGGGGAACTAAAGAAAGTATTTGTATTAGATAAATATATCAATGGCTTTAATATTGATTTTGAAAAGAAAATAATCTATGGTGTAACTTCCAATTCTGATTCTCAACTTTGTATATTTAATCTGCCGTCATAATGCTATCTTTGTGGCATGAGCGAAAGAGAAAAATTTATGGGAAAGGAAAGATGAATGAAAAAATGAAAGAAATGAAAAATAGTGGATTTCATTTCTTTCATTTTCTTCATTTTCTATTTTAAATGACGATCGGTTTATATTTTGGGACTAATGATTTCATTATACCCCAACCTATAAGATAGGCGACTGCACAGACGCAGAAAATAATAAAATATCCTGCAGGTTTGCCTTCAAAACCCAAAAATGTCATATTGGTTTCTCCTGCATATACAAACAATTTACCTGCACTTTTCTGAAGAATCATCGAGCCGAGTCCGCCGGCCATCCCTCCTATACCCGTTACCGTGGCGATAGCGCCTTTGGGGAACATATCACCGATTGTGGAAAACAGGTTGGCGCTCCAGGCCTGGTGTGCAGCGCAACCCAGCGAAATCAGGATAACCGGGATCCAGGCGGCATTCCGTCCGAGTGAAGCAAATTCCATTCCGAGCGGTTGGGCTAAAAGTACGAACAATGGGAAAAAGGCAAATATCAACATGGCTTTCATTCGCGCTGCATACGGATTTTGTCCGCTGCGGTTGATGAAAATAGTCGGCAATTTTCCGCCATAAATCGAGAGTACGGTCACGATCGCATACAACGTGAAAATCAGCGCCATACCCAATCCTTCGGAGGTTTTGATGCCGAACTGCGTATTGAGATAGGAGGGCGTCCAGAAAAGGAAAAACCACCATACGCCATCGGTCATAAACTTTCCGAAAGCAAATGCCCAGGTTTGTTTGAAAGCAAAACACTTGAGGAAAGGGATTTTATCAATTTTCTCAGTTTCCATAGCCGCTTTTTCGTATTTATCCTGCTCGATGTATTCGAGTTCGGCAACATTTACATGTTTACTCTTTTCGGGTTTATCGTAAATAAAAACCCAAAATCCCATCCAGATAAATCCCAGGACACCAATGATGATAAACGCTATTTCCCACCCAAACAATTTGGCCAGCGGCGGTATCGAAAGCGGAGCGAACAAAGCGCCGATCGAAGCTCCGGAGTTGAAGATCGATGTGGAATAAGCACGGTCTTTCTTTGGGAAATATTCGGCAGTCGCCTTGATAGCGGCAGGGAAGTTTCCCGCTTCACCCAAGGCCAGTACGCCGCGGGCAAACATGAAGCAATACATACTCACGGTGGCAATCACAACGGCCACATCACCGGTCGCAGCCATCAATTCGGCAGCGTTATGCATGCCTACATACTGTTCGGTAACGACACCGCAAATTGCATGCAGACAGGCACCGACACTCCATATGCCAATAGACCAGAGAAATCCTTTTTTCGTACCCATCCATTCTACAAATCTGCCTGCAAAAAGCATACAAACGGCGTAAAAAATGGAAAAGAACGAAGTGATTGTTCCATAATGATCTTCGTTCCAATGAAACTCAGGCTTGATAAATTCATCCCAAGTGAGTGATAAAACCTGTCTGTCCAGGTAATTAACAGTTGTTGCAAAGAAAAGCATTGCACAAATTGCCCATCGGTAATTAGTCATCTTTGCGCTCATTTCATTCAATTTGTTCATACGTCATTATTTTTTATTTTATAGGTCGTATGGAACCCGTGCTAATGTCATCGGTATGGATGTTATTTTATCATACGGGTTTCATGATATTAGGATTAGTTGTTATTTTTTACGAACCTGATTAACAATTGAAAATGTGTCTTTACACAATTGCGTAATTTTATCCCATTCTTTTGCTGCAATTACATCGGCCGGGAAAAGATTGGATCCCATACCGACACAACTAACTCCCGCATCAAACCAGGATTTCAGATTGGTTTCTTCCGGTTTTACACCTCCCGTTACGATCAGCATAGACCAAGGCATCGGAGCTTTCAGACCTTTCACAAAGTTAGGACCTAAAACGTCACCGGGAAACACTTTACACAAATCACAACCCATTTCCTGGGCAAAACCCACTTCCGAAACCGATCCGCAACCGGGAGTATAAGGAACCAAACGACGGTTGGCGATTTTAGCCACTTCCGGGTTGAACAAAGGCCCTACAATAAAATTAGCGCCCAACTGAATATAAAGCGCTGCCGTAGGAGCATCTACCACAGACCCGATTCCCATGATCATTTCCGGACATTCTTTTGCAGTCCATTTGGTTAATTCTCCAAATACTTCATGTGCAAATTCTCCTCTGTTGGTAAATTCAAAGGCTCTCACGCCTCCGTCATAACAGGCTTTTACCACATTTTTGGCAACTTCGATATCTTTATGATAAAAGACAGGCACCATGCCGGTGCTTGTCATAGCGCCGAGGACTTGTAATTTATTAAATCTCATATTAATTAAATGAATAATGAATAATGAAAAATGAATAATAATTTTTATTTCGGTTGTTTTCCAATATAAGCCAATATACCGCCATCCACATACAGGATGTGCCCGTTAACGAAATCCGAAGCCTGGGAAGCCAGGAAAACAGCAGGCCCCTGCAAGTCTTCCGTAGTGCCCCAACGGGCTGCCGGAGTTTTAGCAATGATAAATTCATTGAAAGGGTGACCTGATTCACGCAATGGCGCCGTTTGAGGGGTTGCAATGTAACCCGGACCGATACCATTTACCTGGATATTGTGTTCCGCCCATTCACAAGCCAGATTTTTAGTCAACATTTTCAATCCACCTTTAGCCGCAGCATAGGCCGATACTGTTTCACGTCCTAATTCACTCATCATCGAGCAAATATTGATGATTTTTCCGGCGCCTTTCCGGATCATTCCCGGAGCTACGGCTTTGGAAACGATAAAAGGGCCATTAAGGTCGATATCTATAACCTGACGAAAATCTTTTGCCGTCATCTCTATGGCGGGAATACGTTTGATGATTCCGGCATTATTTACCAAAATATCTATCTCTCCGACTTCCGATGCGATCTGAGCGATCGTTTCATAAACCTGTTCTTCATCTGTTACGTCAAAAACGTAACCGTGAGCCGTAATGCCGTCTGCTTTATAAGAAGCAATACCTTTCTGTACAAGATCGGCATTAATATCGTTAAACACAATAGTTGCACCTGCTGCGTGCAATGCTTTAGCAATTGCATAGCCAATACCGTATGATGCTCCGGTAACAAGGGCTATTTTTCCTTTTAATGAAAACATAATATTTAAAAATTAAAGTAATTAAATTTATCTTGATACCCGTCCTGATCCGTCGCCTCCCATCAGGCTTTCCACTTCGGAAACAGTTACAAGGTTAAAATCGCCGTAAACCGTGTGTTTCAGGCAAGATGCCGCCACCGCAAATTCCAATGCTCTTTGGTCATCCTGAGGGTAAGAGATTAATCCGTAAATCAACCCTCCCATAAAGGAATCGCCACCTCCGACCCGGTCCACGATATGGGTGATATCATAACGTTTGGATTGATATAATTTTCCGTCGGAATACAAACATCCTCCCCAGGTATTGTGATTCGCATTGATGGAACCACGCAAGGTGATGATTACTTTTTTAGCGCGAGGAAAACGTTTCATCATCTGAGTACAAACAGACTCAAATTCGGCGGCATTGACTTCTCCACCGGTATGAGCCACATCAAATCCTTCCGGTTTGATGCCAAATACTTTTTCAGCATCTTCCTCATTACCAAGGATAATGTCACAACCTCCAACCAAAGCAGGCATAATTTCAGCTGCAGTTTTACCATATTTCCACAGATTTTTACGGTAGTTGAGGTCGGTAGACACCGTAACTCCCATCTCATTTGCGATGCGAATGGCTTCCAGACAGGCATCGGCTGCACCCTGAGACAAAGCGGGAGTGATGCCTGTCCAATGAAACCACTGAGCATCCTTGAAAATCTCACGCCAGTTCACCGTGCCCGGTTTAATATCTGCAATAGAAGAATTAGCCCGGTCGTAAACCACTTTTGAAGCGCGGGACACAGCCCCGGTCTCAAGAAAATAAATCCCTACGCGATCTCCGCCACGAACAATATTTTTTGTTCCTACATTGTATTTACGCAGATCCGAAATGCACCATTCTGCAATGTCATTTTTCGGCAAACGGGTCACAAAATCCGCAGGAATACCATAGTTGGACAATGAGACTGCTACGTTAGCCTCTCCCCCGCCAAATGTGGCGTTCAGGTTATTTGACTGGATAAAACGCTGATATCCGGGGGTTGCCAAACGAAGCATAATCTCCCCAAATGTTACTACTTTTTTCATCTATAAATTAATTTGCATTTTAAAACTCCCTCTAACTCCCTCTAACTCCCTCTAACTCCCTGTAACTCCTTGTAACTCCCTGTAACTCCCTGTAACTCCCTGTAACTCCATGTAACTCCCTGTAACTCCCTGTAACTCCCTGTAACTCCCTGTAACTCCCTGTAACTCCCTGTAACTCCCTGTAACTCCCTGT
>JAIRZF010000241.1 GCA_031267385.1 Dysgonamonadaceae bacterium
ACGCAGTTTTTTTACAACTGCCGTAAATCCAAGTAATTTTTATTATGAATGGCACTGGAAATGGAGTTATGACGGGATTCACCGGGCTAACGCTGCCATTGCATACATTCCCGGAGCAGCTATGAAAGAAGAAAAGAAAGCCTGTCTGATAGCCGAATGTAAAGTATTACGAGCATTTTTCTATACTCGTCTGAATGAATTGTACGGACGCGACGGTCTGGGCGTACCTCTTTATACCGAGCCGACGGATCCGACGGGATGTAACAAGGGACAAAGCCCCGAATCGGAAGTCTGGGAACAAATCATCAGGGATTTGACGGATGCCATCGACGAACCGAATTTGCCGAACAATCAAATCAACGGCGAAGGACGAGTCAGCAAAGGCGCCGCTTACGCTTTAAGAGGCAGGGCTTACCTGATGACAAAAGAATATGCAAAGGCGACAGCAGATTTTGCCGAAATAAGTAAATGCGGATACGGTTTGTATCCGGACTATAAGCAATTGTTCAAGGTAGCTCAGGAACGCTGTCAGGAAATGATCCTCAGTGTGCAGTATATCGAAGAACCCACCGGATATGGCACCGGTTTGCAAAAATATTGTGCGGCATTCCAACAGGGATCAAAAGATTCCCGCGGTTGCTGGACGGATTTGCAAATCACACCGGCATTGGTTAACCTTTACGAAGTAGTAGTAGACGCCAATACGGTAAAACCATTCAGCTGGTCGGATTTTATTCCCGAATGGGAAACGGTAAGCGCTTTGGGTACATCCAATAGAAAAATATTCTTTATCCGTGACAAAGAGGTCAATGGTGAGGAAGTTCACTCCACAATCACCACCTCGATAAATTCCGAAGTAAATAAATTACATGCAGACGTCAGAGGATTATACAAACCGGAAGGCAACGAAGCCCGTCTTAAAACAGCTTATGCAAACCGCGACCCGCGTCTGGCGCTCAATGTCGTTACCCCGTATGCCGATTTCAACGGCGTCAACAGTAACTCCACAGCAGAAGGAATGTATACTTACAGATTTCCTGTTACCGGAAAATACTATACGGATCAGGCAAGTGCAGAGCCGAACCTGAATAAAAATCTACCGGCTACTTATTATACCTCAGGTTCTTGTAACGCGCAGGCGGAATTTAAATACATCCACCGCAAATTTATCGGAGAAGGTCTGGAATATGCCCGTCGGGAACAAAACCCGATAGACGAGCCTATTATTCGTTATGCAGACGTACTGCTGATGTGGGCGGAAGCATTGGTTGAGTTGAACGATCTTAACGGCGCTATGGATAAAGTAAAACAAGTAAGAGACCGTGCCGGAGTCCCGACAATGTCATCTTCTTTCTCTGACCAAACCAAAGCCCGCAATTACGTACGAGACGAACGTCGTCGTGAATTGGTGGGTGAAGGCGTCAATTTCTTCGACGAAATGCGTTGGAAAACCCTCAAAGAAACAAAGTTTGATGAAAGAGTAGCACAACATGCCTGGGGCGGTACCGAAAGTACCGGAGGCACTACCTATCAATGGATCGGAGACCAATGGTATACATGGCCTGTTCCAAAAGCAGAAACGGAACTCAATACGAATCTGAAACCAACTCCGGGTTGGGTCTATTAATAATCTGATTCCGAATTAAATCCGGAACTTAAAAGAGGCTGTCCTGAACGGACAGCCTCTTTTTGGTAATCGCAAGCCCGCGCCGGCGGGGAGAGGGTGTTAGGAGTTTCTTATTTCGAACTCACGTTAATTTATTCAAACAGTATCCGTATTTGTTTCATTATCAGTTTTTTTAATTTCCTTAATATATTCTAACTCATTCCAAATAGTTTTATTATTGGGATCATCTATCAATAATTTCATTAGAAGTTCTTCAGCTTGTTCATATTGCTTCAAGTCTATAAAAACATATGCTTTTCTCCTCCATAAAAAATTGTATAAATTGATTTCGTCTTCACTCCATGTAGATTTTCTTTTTTTTAAAAGTTTATCTATATGAAAATCAATATATTTCATGCTTCTGGCATCTTTCAAACAAGAGAGACAATTAGCAAACTCCTTTATGTATTTTGGTTTTTTAAAATCACTTGCACTGGCAGTTTCTAAATACCGATAAGCCTCATCAAGAGATCCTAACTCAACATAAGTATATCCAATGAAATAAGCTGAATCATAAAATAGTTCAGTCCCTCTTTTATTAAGGCTATCGCCGGAAAGCATTAGTTGACTAAGTAAATAATATACTTTTTTGAAATATCTTATTGCCCTGGAAGGTCTCTGGGCTTTTAATTCTGATATACCCTTTTCAAAATCCTCGTCTATATCCGAGCTATCCGGTTGAGTGCTGGGATTCATTTTTAGATTTATTTCCTGGAGTACTACTTTTGATGCGTCAAGTAGACTGTTATACATTGTAATAAATGTTGAAATTGCATCTTCAAGGTTGAATACTTGACTGTCTACTTTAAACATAATATTATTTCCATCAATATTCCAGCTAACTAATTTATGATTGCAAATTAGTTTGTTACACCAATAATTTACAACCTTTTCATCTTCTTTTTGGAAAGGGATGTATTGTATGATAGCAAAATAATATGGATCATTTTCGAAAAATACCACACCCATCTTTTCTTTCTCCAAATAAATGTCCCATTCTTTTTGAACAGGATTCATTTCTCTTTTCTTTAGAAAATCAAATACAGCAGACATTAAATCTTTTGCTGTTGTTTCCCTTAGGTTTTTCTTTTTTCGATTGAATAACATTTGTTTTTTTCTTTATTTACATTCCGTAGAAGATTCATCTATGCGAATTTACGACTGTTTTTTGATATTTACAATTTTTTTTGTTTTTGATTACATTTTTTTTTGCGAATGGAATGTCAGAATAAAACGCGCATGTCATTCCTGTAGGAACAATGCATTGGTAGAGACGTTTCGCACAACGTCTCTACTTGTAGGCTAATAGCCAAAAAAAAGAGCGTCTTTTCAGACACTCTTATCTATACAACTGAATTGTATGATTATTTTTTGGAATTGTCCAAAGAAGCTTTTCTAAATTCTTTCAACATTTTTTCCAATTCCAAAGAAGCTTTACGGGCGCGAGCGCCTGCAGCTTTGTTTGATTTTTCGATTTGAAGACTAGCGTCTGTTGCGAAAGCGTTGTAGCTTTCCTTGATTTTGTTTACTAAATTTTCCATTTTTTTAAAAATTAATGATATAAATAAATTGGATAATGATCAATATCCTCTGATTGCCTTGATTCCAGGCAATTCCTTTCCTTCAATGAACTCGAGCAAAGCTCCTCCTCCGGTTGAAACATACGACATTTCATCTGCAATGCCGAACTTGTTGACACATGCCACCGAGTCTCCACCGCCAACAAGAGAAAATGCTCCGTTTTTAGTGGCTTCAACAATAGCTTCTCCCACTGCACGCGAACCATGAGTAAAGTTTTCAAATTCAAAAACGCCCGTAGGACCATTCCAAAGGATCGTCTTTGAATTTTTGATAATATCTGCAAAAATAGCTTCCGTCTCCGGACCGATATCCATTCCTTCCCATCCGTCAGGGATCTCATCTGCCTTAGAAAAACCGGTATTCGCGTCATTACTGAATGCGTCGGCAATTTTGGCATCAACCGCTAAAACCAGATTCACATTATTTTCTTTTGCTTTTCGTAGCAAATTTAATGCCAAATCCAGTTTGTCATTTTCGCAAATTGAAATTCCGATCTTTCCTCCCAAAGCTTTTGTGAATGTATAAGTCATTCCTCCGGCAATGACCAGGTTATCGACCTTAGTCAACAGATTTTCTATGATTTCGATTTTTGAAGACACTTTCGAACCTCCCATGATAGCTGTAAACGGGCGTTTGGTATCTTTCATCACTTTCTCAACGGCATCGATCTCATTTTGCATCAGATAACCGAACAATTTATGATCCGTATCGAAATAATCAGCAATCAAAGCAGTCGATGCATGTGCGCGATGAGCCGTTCCAAATGCATCATTGACATAAATAGTCGCATAAGAAGCCAGTGTTTTTGTAAACTCTTTCTGACTTTCTTTTACCGCTTTTTTTGCAGCAGCTTTTTCTTCTTCCGAGGCATCGTCCGCCAATCTTGGTTTTCCTTCTTCCTCTGCATAAAAACGAAGATTTTCAAGCATCAGAATCTGACCCGGTTTCAAAGAAGCAGCTTTATCTTTCGCCTGCGCACCAATACAATCATCAGCAAACTGTGTTTCGACACCTAACAATGTAGAAACATGTTTAAGAATATGTTTTAACGAATACTTACCGGTCACGCCTTTGGGTCGTCCCAGATGGGATCCCAAGATTATACTTCCACCGTCGGCCAGAATTTTCTTTAATGTAGGCAGTGCAGCACGGATACGCGTATCATCAGTGATATTGAAATTTTCATCAAGGGGAACATTAAAATCCACCCGAACAAAAACTTTCTGCCCTGCAAAATTGAATTTGTCAATAGTTTGCATAATAAAAACCTGTTTAATTAATTACCTATTATGATTGTCTGATTTACAAAAAATTACGAGTTACGAGAAACAAGTTACAAAATGCAATATCTTCGATTCGTAACTAGTGACTTGTAACTCGCAACGATTTTCGAGTTGCAAATATACAAAGTATTAATGACTTTTTTCAAAATCTTTCATACAATTTACCAAAGCAATCACACTTTCTTTCGGAAGTGCATTGTAAGTGGAAGCACGGAAACCACCCACTAAACGATGACCTTTGATTCCTATCATTCCTCTTTCCGATGCAAATTTGGCAAATTCACTTTCAAGATCTTTATATTCATCATTCATAATGAAGCAAATATTCATCAGAGAGCGATCTTCTACGGCTACAGTGCCTTTAAATAAACGACTGCGATCAATCTCATCGTATAAAATACCGGCCTTTTCGATGTTAATTTTTTGCATGGCTTTCAAACCACCGAGGCTTTTCAGCCACTTCAAGGTCTGAAGAGCGGCATAAATGGGTACGACCGGAGGAGTATTAAACATAGAACCGTCTTTGATATGGGTGCGATAATCCAGCATCGTAGGAATTGTGCGACTCATTTTTCCAAGGATCTCGTCTTTTACAACGACAAAAGTAACACCGGCCGGAGCAAGATTTTTTTGAGCGCCGCCATAGATCAAACCGTATTTGGAAACATCTACCGGACGTGAGAAAATATCGGACGACATATCTGCCACCAGTGTTACCGGAGAATCGATATCTTCGTGGATCTCTGTTCCATAGATCGTATTGTTGGTCGTAATATGGAAATAATCGGCATCCGCAGGTATAACATAATCCTTGGGGATATATGTAAAATTAGCTTCTTTTGAAGATGCTACTTCGACAGCCTTCCCAAATAACTTAGCTTCTTTGAGCGCCTTTGTCGCCCATACTCCCGTATTCAAATAGGCTGCTTTCTTTTCCAACAGGTTATATGGCACCATACAAAACTGCAAACTGGCTCCTCCTCCGAGGAACAGTACGGAATATCCTTCCGGGATCTCCAGTAATTCTTTAAATAAAGCGACTGTTTCATCCATTACTGCCTGAAAATCTTTGGAACGATGGCTTATCTCCATAATAGACAGCCCTATACCATTAAAATCAAGAATTGCTTTCGCTGTTTGGTCAATCACCTCCCGGGGCAAGATTGATGGCCCGGCATTAAAATTATGTTTCTTCATCCCTAACACTGTTTATAGGTTAATATTTATTGAAATTAGGACACGAAATTAAAATTTTTGGATGAGAAAAACTATTTTTTCCACAACTTTTTCATGTGTTCACGCAAACGGAGCTCCGCAGGATTGTCCTGAGGGTTCCAAAATTGCTTGTTTTTTATCTCTTCCGGCAAAAATTGCTGTTGGACAAAATTATTTTCATAATCATGAGCATATTTATAGTCTTTCCCATAATTCAACTCTTTCATCAACTTGGTCGGAGCATTACGCAGATGCAAAGGCACCGGGAGGTTTCCGGTCTGCTCCACGACAGCAATGGCTTCATCAATAGCGAGATATGCAGAATTGCTCTTAGGACTCGTAGCCAGATAAACTGTGGTTTGGGCAAGAATGATACGTCCTTCCGGCCAACCGATTTTGGTGAGCGCATCAAAACAGGCATTGGCTAGCAATAAAGCATTGGGATTGGCCAGACCGATATCTTCCGACGCCGATATGACCAGGCGACGGGCAATAAACTTAGGATCTTCTCCTCCTGCAACCATACGGGCAAGCCAGTAAATCGCCCCGTCCGGATCACTTCCCCTGATCGACTTAATGAATGCAGAAATTATGTCGTAATGCAATTCCCCTCCTTTATCGTATGCCGCCGGATTTTCCTGAAGACGATCAATCACTTTTTCATCGGTAATAACGACTTCTTCATTTTCATCCGACCCAATCACCAATTCAATTATATTCAATAACTTGCGCGCATCGCCTCCGGCAAAACGCAATAAAGCAGCCGTTTCTTTAACTTCTATTTTTCGCTCTTTCAGTTCTACATCGTTTTTCAACGTTTTATCAAGCAACTCCAGCAAATCTTTCTCTTCCAGACTTTTAAGAACATAGACCTGACAACGTGAAAGCAAAGGACGGATGACTTCGAATGACGGATTTTCTGTGGTCGCACCTACCAGCGTGATAACCCCGGTTTCTACTGCCGATAACAATGAATCCTGTTGAGACTTACTAAAACGATGAATTTCATCAATAAAAAGAATTGGACGATTCTTGCTGAAGAACTGATTCGACTTGACCTTATCTATTACCTCCCTCACATCTTTAACTCCTGAATTAACAGCGCTCAAAGTATAAAAAGGAATATCCAACTGCCTGGATATGATCTGAGCCAGAGTCGTTTTACCAACACCCGGAGGTCCCCATAAGATAAAAGAAGGCACATGCCCGGAATCGATGATTTTCCGGAGCACACTCCCATTCCCTACCAAGTGCTGCTGCCCGACATACTCGTCGAGTGATTGAGGACGCATTCGCTCTGCTAACGGACGATTAGATGTCATATATTAAACATTTTCAATGTGATGATGATCCCGGTAACTCATAATTTAACGGTAACATATTTCCAAGTCGTTGTTCACTCACATAACCGGAATACATAATTTTATCAACATCACTGGTATTACCATACTGATCGACAAAAAAAGAATCCGTCAAAAAAGTGATCCCCGATTGATTCTTGTTATATAAAAAAGCGATCTTTCCATAAACCGGCTTATTATCATAAACACTCTTTTCCAAATCTTCGGCCAACCGGATCATTTTTCCGGAGAGGGTATCTTGTATGCTAAAAACATCATCCGGATTGGCGGCAAAGCCTTTTTTGTATATTTTATGGCCTGACTTGTCACAAGTTCCATCTGCTAAATTTTTCATGAAATAAGGTGTAGATCTCTTATAGGTATCCTGCCTCCTCTTGTTTATTGCGGCGTTATCGGGCTTCAAATCGACAAACGAGGAAGTTCCATAAAAAACAGTGGAAATCAGGGCATTGTTATCCAATGTTTTGGCTTTATATTCAGCATCAAAATGAAGCAATTGAAATCTGATTTCATAACCTAAATATTGATTTTTGATGATCAGAGGATTCTCTGAAGATGCTAATAAAGTAAACGTGGTGGCGTCGTAACGCAAATTGATATCATCTTCATTTGATATGATACAGGATCGTCCTTCCTTTGTATCTCC
Organism: Dysgonamonadaceae bacterium; assembly: GCA_031267385.1. Classification (GTDB taxonomy): domain Bacteria; phylum Bacteroidota; class Bacteroidia; order Bacteroidales; family Azobacteroidaceae; genus BNXB01. The sequence continues at coordinate 7,753 of JAIRZF010000241.1, forward strand.
TAAAAAATTCGCCTTGAATACTTCAAGCATTTGTTTTCTGGGAAACAACATTTTTCCTTTTATCACGATCTCATTCAATTCAAGATTCTTCTCCTTTAGAAAAATCGTATATGATGAATTTTTAAACGGCTCATCAATTGAAACCGTCTCGTAAATCACATGACTGATAATTAAACGGGTATTGATAAAGCGTTTTACACGGAGTTCAAATTTCCCGTCAGCATCTGTTGTAGTGTGTATGGACGTTCCATCAAGATATACATTCACGCCTGGAACAGATCTATTTGTTCTTTTTTCACAGACAGTTCCGGATATAGCCTGCGAATATAAACTGGCCGAACTAATGAATAATATGAATAAAAATACAATCAGTGTCCTCATCTTGCCCTATATCTAAACTTTCAACAAAGTTAGCATAAAATCTTCGGATTTCACACAAACGAATAAAAATTGACGGGGCAATCTGCATTTGCAAAGTGACCAATGTCACTTGCCTGAATGAGTATAAGCACGGAAATATGAGCTAACTAACAAGAGATATCCTTGCCATCAACAACATATTTAACTACACCTTTTAAGAATTTAATTGGATGAAAGGAATAGTTAATCTCTCGTGTTGTTGTGTTGTATGTTTTAGATAAAAGGAACATAATACTTTCGTTATCATTATTATTATTATTATTGTTCTGATTGTATTTCTCAATACATTTATCATATTTCTGTTTGATATTTTCTTTTTGTCGAAAAATATCAACATATTGAGTATTATTAAACTTATCACTAAACCAATTGTCAAAATCATCTCTACCGTTTACATACGTAATAAATTGCCTTAGTTTATACTCAATATTATCATAACAATGACTTTCTAAATCTTTACCTCTATCAATTTCAAACAGCAATATATTGTCAGACGCTAAATTGTATTTGTCACTACCAATTAAATCTTTAACTAATACAAAATCGCCTTCATGAACATTAGCAATTGACATGGAATTTCCTACAACTATGTATACATCATAATCATTAGCATCTATTCTTTGTCCATCTACTTTCAGATTAGCATCATATATATTTTTACACAAACTTATCTTTGAATTTTGATTAATCTCCACAGCACCAGCAGAAACAGCTTTGTATTTAATCTTTTTCCTTTCAGGTCTTTTAATCCAAAGAAATAATAAATAAACTATGAATAGAATTATCAATACAATATATGCAATCATCTTTCTTCCTATTTATATATAATATCTAATTTTCTCTAAAAACATTTATCGCTGTCACCTCATCCGGCTTAGTTGTTTCTATACAAAACAGCTTAAATACGAAAAGCGTTATCCAAAAAACAATATTCTATCTCAATACATTAAAAATCAAACACTTACAACTCATTCCCACAAGACGGGAGCAAGTCTAGTGATTTTTCTTGTTAAATCCAAACAATTAGATATTTTTCTTGAAGAATACTATCATCTACGTTAAACAAATGACTTCATCAACAAAGATACATAATTTCAACTGAATTATTTGGTGGTTTATGCAACTATTTCTACATTTGTATCGTTGTTTATGCAATTATTTTCCTCCATCATGAATAAATTAATACTATTGGCTGCGATCCTCTTTCCTGCCCTGAATTGTTGCGGACAGGAGCTACTAACACTGCAAGACTGTAGAAATCTGGCGATTGAAAATAACAAACAGCTTCAAATCGGGAAAGAAAACATAAAAAAATCACAACTTGAAAAGAAAGTTGCATTTACACAGTATCTACCCGACATATCATTTACGGGTACTTATTTTTATAATCAAAAAAATCTCTCTTTACTGGAATCCGACAAGTTTCTTCCTATCGGAACTTTGATGGGAGACGGCAGTTTTGGATTTGTTCCCGACCAGATCAATAACCAATGGACTACGATTAATGGTAAACAGGTACCGTTGGATGCTGACGGTCAACTTTTCGATCCGTCGAAAAATCCGGAAAAAATCCTGTGGAAACAACATACCCTTATCCCTAAAAGTGAATTTGAAATGGATGTGAAGAATGTGTGGGCGGGAACTCTTTCCATTGTTCAACCGATTTTTATGGGAGGGAAAATTACGGCCTACAATCAGATAACCGAATATGCGGAACAATTGGCCGAATCAATGCAGGATGCCGGTCTCAGGGATGTTATCGTAAAAACCGACGAAACGTACTGGCAGGTCATATCCCTGATCAATAAAAAGAAAATGGCCGACGGTTATGTCGGGCTATTAAAGAAAATGGATCACGATGTCCGGGAAATGATCACTGAAGGTTTTGCAACTAAGGCCGATGGACTATCAGTCAGAGTAAAACTCAACGAAGCGGAAATGATGCAGACAAAAGCCGATAACGGGCTTCGTCTTTCAAAAATGTTGCTTAGCCAATTGTGCGGATTGCCTTTGGAAAATAATATTACTCTGGCGGACGAATCAATTACAAACTTCCGGGAAAATTCTTCTGCTGTCCTTCCAAACGTGAACGATGCATTTATGAATCGCCCCGAACTGAAAAGTTTAAATCTGGCAACTAAAATATATGAGAAAAAAGAACAGGTTGTCAGGTCTGAAATGTTGCCCAAAATAGCGCTGACCGGAAACTATATCGTAAGTAATCCAAACTTGTTCAACGGCTTCCAAAATGAATTCGCCGGAATGTGGAATGTCGGAGTAGTTGTCAATGTACCTATTTTTCATTGGGGTGAACGCTTCCACAAATTAAATGCAGCAAAATCAGAAACAAGGATTAAAATGCTGGAATTGGAAGAAGCCAAAGAAAAAATCGAACTCCAGGTCAACCAATCCACATTCAAAACGAATGAAGCCCAAAAGAAATTAACTGCGGCAACTAAAAATATGGAAAGTGCGGAAGAAAACCTGAGATATGCTACCCTCGGCTTCGAAGAAGGCATAATTCCTGTTTCCAATGTGATGGAAGCACATACAGCCTGGTTGCAGGCGAAGTCCGGGCTTATTGATTCACAAATAGAATACAAATTAAGTATCGTGTATCTGAATAAGGCCATCGGGGTGATGGGAAGACCGGAAGATGGGAAGACCGTAAGACCGTAAGATGGTAAGATGGTAAGACCGTGAGAGATTGGGTTACAATCCATATAAAATAATAAACATGGAAAATAATAAGGTGAAACAGATCAGTTCAAAAAACAGGTGGTTGGCATCAGGCATGTTGATTGCCTTTCTAATTTTAATCGCTTCTACCGGATATTTTATTTTGAAGCCCGGCGACGAAATAATTCAGGGACAGGTAGAAACCACAGAAGTACGCATATCGGGTAAAATCCCGGGACGTATTCTGGAATACTGTGTAAAAGAAGGCCAAAGAGTAAAACAGGGCGACACCCTGGTTCTCCTCGATAGTCCGGAAATATATGCGAAACTACTACAGGCACAAGCCGCCGAAGAAGCTGCTCTGGCACAGAACAGAAAAGCGCTCGAAGGCACCCGCGAAGAACTGATCAATTCGGCCTGTCAAATGTGGCAAAAAGCAAAAGCCGGCGCCGAAATAGCCGAAATTTCCTACAAACGGATACAAAACCTGTTCGATAAAGGCGTGATGTCTGCCCAAAAAAGAGATGAAGCCGAAGCTAATTACAAAGCAATGACCGCCACGGAAAAAGCGGCATACCTGCAATATGAAATGGCGGTAAACGGAGCCGGGAAAGAAGACAAAAGTGCAGCAGCAGCCCTGGTCGACCGTGCCAAAGGAGCTGTCGCCGAAGTAGAATCATACATGAAGGAAACAGCCCTCCTTTCTCCCATCGACGGAGAAGTTTCGGAAATTTTCCCGGAAAGAGGAGAATTAGTAGGAACCGGCGCACCAATCATGAACATTCAGGACAGGAACGATGCCTGGGTTTTATTTAATGTCCGGGAAGACCTGTTGAAAGATCTCAAACCGGATTCGGAAATCTCCGGATTTATACCTGCCCTGGACAAAAAAATCGACCTGAAAATCATTCATATGAAAGACCTGGGCTCGTATGCAGTGTGGAAATCTACAAAGACAACAGGACAATACGACCTGAAAACATTCGAGATCAAAGCAGTTCCATCTGAAACAGTGCCGGGACTTTATCCCGGGATGTCGGTTATCATCAAAAAGTAAACATGACGACGTCCGGTAAAAATATCCAGAGTGGACTCGAAGTAACAAAAAGAGAAGTTAAACGCTTGTTTTCCAATAAGGTGTATCTTTTCTGCATGTTTGTCGCCCCACTTTTTTGTCTTCTGTTTTTTCTGAGTCTGATGCACAAAGGATTGCCGACCGATTTACCGCTTGCATTAGTCGACTTGGATAACAGTTCTTCATCCGGAAACCTGGCCCGACAGTTAGATACATTCGAGGGGACTCAGATAATTTTTCAAACATCTGATTTTTCCGAAGCCAGGGAAATCATGCAAAAAGGAGAAATTTACGGTATTTTACTGATCCCCGGAAACTTTGCAAAAGATGCGGTCTCCGGCAAACAACCGAAACTCTCTTTTTATACAAATAATTCATATCTGATTGCCGGATCCTTATTGTTCAGAGACCTGAAGACCATATCTGTACTGGCGTCTGCGTCTGTCGGACTACAAACAGGCCGTGCCAAAGGCTATACCGACGACCGGATAATGACTCAATTGCAACCAATCGTTATCGACACTCATCCGATAGGAAATCCATGGCTGAATTATTCCGTGTACCTCAACAATATAATTATACCCGGAATTTTGCAACTGATGATCTTTTGTGTCACAGTCTACAGCATCGGAATTGAAATCAAAGAACGTACCACCCGGAAATGGTTACGCACGGGAAACAATTCTCTGTTTATCAGTCTGATAGGAAAATTAATCCCTCAGACAATTCTATTTTTGATCTGTGGTTTAATTATTTACGCCACACTTTACGGAGGAATGAATTTCCCATTCAACGGAAGTATTTTTTCCATGTTACTGCTGTTATTTCTGTTCATTATTGCAGGTCAGGCTTTCGGAGTATTCATGATCGGAGTTCTTCCGACTCTGCGCCTCGGACTTAGTTTTGCCTGTATCTGGGGGATGATATCATTTTCCATTTGTGGTTTTTCATTTCCGGTAACAGCCATGTATCCTCCTGTACAAGCGCTTAGTAACCTGTTCCCACTCCGGCATTACTTCCTGATCTATGTCGATCAGGCCTTGAATGGAAGAGAAATACTGTTCAGTTGGGAGCATTATATCGCGATGACAGCGTTTCTGATATTACCATTCCTGGTATTCAAGCCGTTGACGTTTGCTATAAGACACGCAAAACATGAATTATGAGAATATGAACGATATTATAAACTATTGGAAATATGAATTGAAACAAGTATTCAAGGATGCCGGTGTCATTATTTTTTTTCTGGTGGTTCCTTTTGCTTATCCTGTTTTGTATGGGATTATTTATAATCCGGAAATAGTTCACGAAGTGCCGATGGTCGTTGTCGATCTGTCACATTCATCTTCTTCCCGTGAATTCATCCGAAAAAACGACGCTTCTCCTGAGGTAAAAATCGTTGCTATTGTCACCGGCATGGAAGAAGCTATCAGGATGACGGATAAGAAAGAAGCTTACGGTATTCTTGTCATTCCGAAGGAATTCAGCAAAAATTTACATACAGAACGGAAAGCCGTGGTCAAATTATACTGCGACATGTCGTCTTTACTTTATTATAAAGCGTTCCTACTGACGGCTACCGAAGTATCGTTGGATATGGGAAAAGAACTCCTGATAGAAAATTTGCCGGGTAATTCTTCTAAAATGGATGAAATTACGGCTAATCCCGTAAACCATGAATCCATCGCTTTATACAATCCTCAAAATGGTTTTGCAACTTTCCTGCTGCCTGCAATCCTGGTTTTGGTGATACAACAGACATTACTGCTGGGAGTCGGGATGTTAGCCGGAACCCGTCGGTCTTCACGTCACACAGGTCCGACTTTTCCTGAGGCAAGAATATCTCAGGTTCTTTGGGGCCGTTTTTTTGCTTATCTGACAATATACATGATCGTGTGTTTCTGGGCATTGATAGTAGTTCCACATCTTTTCAAACTGCCACAGATGGCTTCATTTTACACGATCGCTCTTTTTGCATTACCTTATTTGTCGGCTTGTATTTTCTTTTCCATGGCAATATCCTGTTTCGTGAAAAGCCGTGAAATCCCAATGATGATCTTTGTCTTTACCTCTCTCCCGCTGCTTTTTATTTCCGGCATTTCCTGGCCGGGAAGTTCTATTCCTGTATTTTGGGAATGGGTCAGTTACATTTTTCCATCTACATTCGGTATCCGGGGATTTATAAAAATCAATTCAGCCGGTGCGGAATTACCTCTGATATCTTTCGAATATATGATGTTATGGATACAGGCTTTCGTTTTCTTTATTATCACTTTTTCCCTTTATCAATTTAATGCTCGTGGTCAGGGACTCTCAAAAGAACATTTTATGATGACCGTTGGAAAAAAAAGCAGATAAACCTCTTTTCACTGACAATTTTTTCCTAAATTTGTCAGCAAACAGAAAGGGTTATGAATAGAAAAAGCTTAGTATCCATTGCAGATTACTCCGAAGAGGACATCCTCCGGTTGATCGGAGTTGCAGAAATATTTGAAAAAAATCCGAACAGGAAGCTATTGGAGGGGAAGGTTTGCGCCACCCTTTTTTTTGAGCCTTCTACCAGGACCAGATTAAGTTTCGAAACCGCTGTCAACCGCATGGGAGGTCGTATTATCGGGTTTAGCGATGCAGCAACAACCAGCTCTTCAAAAGGAGAAACCCTCAAAGACACCATCATGATGGTCAGCAATTATGCCGACCTCATCATCATGAGACACCATCTGGAAGGGGCCGCCCGTTATGCTTCGGAAGTGACCGGCGTCCCGATCATCAACGCAGGAGATGGAGCTAACCAGCACCCGACACAAACCATGTTGGATATTTATTCTATCTACAAAACACAGGGAACTCTGGAAAATCTTGAAATTACAATGGTCGGAGATTTGAAATACGGTCGTACCGTCCACTCTCTGATTACAGGAATGTCGCATTTCAATCCCGTATTTCATTTCGTAGCCCCGGATGAACTTAAAATTCCGGACTTGTACAAAAATTTCTGCGATAAAAAAGGGATCCGATACCACGAATACACCGACTTTTCGGAAGACGTCATCAACCGCTCGGACATTATTTATATGACACGGGTACAAAGGGAACGGTTTACCGACCTGATGGAATACGAAAAAGTCAAAAATGTGTATATCCTGCGTAACAGTATGTTGTCCAACAGCAAAGATAACCTGCGAATTCTGCACCCCCTGCCTCGCGTAAACGAAATTGCCTACGATGTCGACAGTAATCCCAAAGCATATTATATCGAACAAGCCAAAAACGGAGTGTTTGCAAGACAAGCTATTATTTGTGATGTACTGGGTATAGAATAAAACTTATAACTCTCTATGGTAAAGAAAAAAGAACTACAAGTAGCAGCCCTCAAGAATGGCACTGCTATTGATCATATCCCGGTCGGCCAATTATTCAAGGTAGTTTCACTGCTGGGCATTGAATATCTGGAGACTCCGGTCACTATCGGGTATAATTTCGACAGTAAAAAGATGGGTAAAAAAGGGATCATCAAGATTTCGGATAAATTTTTTGAACAAAATGAGATTAACCGGATTTCATTGATTGCTCCTACTGTAAACCTCAACATTATACGGGATTATGAAGTTGTGGAGAAAAAGCAGGTAAGTCTTCCTGATGAAGTGAGCGGGATTGTAAAATGTAATAATCCGAAATGTATTACCAATAATGAGCCGATGCAAACACGTTTTCAGGTGATAGACAAAGAAAATGTGACGCTGAGATGCCATTATTGTGAAGTGAAAATTAAAAAAGAAGATATCGAACTGAAATGAAAATTGACTGGAAACCGGGTACAATGATATACCCCTTGCCTGCGGTGCTGGTTAGTTGCGGTTCGGAACCCGGTGAGTATAACCTGATTACCATCGGATGGACGGGAACTATCTGTACCAATCCGGCGATGTGTTATATTTCCGTGCGGCCTGAACGGCACTCTTACAACATCATCAAAAAAAATATGGAGTTTGTTATCAACCTCACAAATAGGAATATGGCATATGCTACCGACTGGAGTGGGGTGAGATCCGGGAAAAATTTCAATAAATTTGAAGAACTGAAATTAACTCCGGGAAAAGCCGGTATTGTTCAAGCTCCAATCATTGAGGAGTCTCCGCTGTGCATCGAATGTCGGGTTAAAGAAATATTGCCTCTGGGCAGTCATGATATGTTCATCTCCGAAGTGGTAAATATACTGGCCGATGATCAATATATGGATCCTGAAACGGGTTCTTTCGATATGCAAAAAGCCGATTTATTGGCTTATTCACACGGTAAATATTTTACTTTGGGCGAATTTGTCGGTAAATTTGGCTGGAGTGTAAAGAAAAATGGTTAAATATCTGAAATATTCCATAATGCTCATTTGCGGATTGATCTATTGTTGTTCAATCCAGGCTCAAAGGGAACTCTCTCCTCTGACTTCAAAAGTGGTCAACTGGGGCGTGAGAGTTGGAATTAACGCCCTGGATTTCATCGAAGTGGGAGCAATACAACATGACGTGGAGCTTGGTAACGTATCATATACCAATAAAGTAGGATTCACAGGAGGAGCATTTTTCAGGGTAAACCTGAGCAATTTTTTCATGCAACCGGAAGTCGCATATAATTATACTCAGGAGAAATTTTCGTTCGGGCGACTGACTGAAGCCGGGACTTCCAGTCTGCAAACGGATGTTAACGTACATTATCGCACGTTATCTATCCCGGTGGTTGCCGGCTGTAATATTGTGAAACAAGATCATTATCTGCTTAGCGTATATTTAGGACCGGATTTTCGGTACAGTTATAGAACGTCGTTCGATCTGGAAAGTGCTCATTTTGTTGACAAATCGCCACAATACAATATCAACGCTCTCATCGGATTTTCTCTCAATGTTTCTCACCTGTTTTTTGATTTCAGATATGAAATTAATCGCCCGGATACGGACATTCATTTTGCTGATGTAGCAAATGCTCCCGAATTCATAAAAGACATATCTGTCAAAAAAAATGAAAATATCCTGAGTTTTTCCTGTGGATTCATGTTTTGAACCGTAATGAACTTGCAAAAATATAAAAAAACGTTACAGTTGTTCGCTCATCTCGCAGGCTGGGTTGTTTTTTTCAGATTGACACTTCCCGGAAACGAAATGATGCTGAATAATCCATTGCCTTTTGTCAGCAACATGCTGTTTCTTGTCGGATATTTTTATCTGAATGTGAATATATTCGTTCCTCGTTTGTTGTCGAAGAAAAAAGTCGCGGCATATATGGGGATTACTCTGCTCTGTCTTTTTCTGATTTGTTTTGCCTTGCCATCGCTCGCCCACCAGTTCTACGATCTCGGCCGCCCGTCCGGCATGCCGTTTCCCCAAAGGCCGTTTGACCTGTTTCCTCCGCCTGAAACATCCCTGTTGCAGGGTATGGTAAGCCGTTGGCAACTGTACAGTATGAGGTTGCATAATCCGACGATCCAGTTCCTGTTTGTTTTCATCATCAGCACCGGACTGAAAGTACTCACGCAGTGGTATCGCGAACAGCAACAGTTGC